>NZ_JBRRES010000015.1:0-91380 GCF_056760395.1 Stenotrophomonas sp. STEN009
TGGGGGGGGGCCCGTGGGTTGCGCGGGGGAGGCCGTTAATCGGCCCTTGTCGGCGTGCCGGCGCACCCCTGGCGGCGGACACCCCCGTCCTTCCCACCCGCACGCCCCCCGACAATTTCCGTGCGCGTCAGCCACGGAAGAGAAAGAAGAAGATCAAAAGCAACAGCAACAGCCGCGCGCTGTGGGTTGGGGTCGGATCCGTCTTCCAGAGGAAACGGATTCGACCCCTTCGTGTTTTTCCGGCGCAGGCTGCCGAACACCCTCAATCCGAATCCTGCGCGCGCGCTGCTTCGGCCTGGGTTTCTTCCTGTGCCGCCATTTCGCGCGCGATCCACGCATCGATCATGTGCCGCTGGCGCTGTGCCTGCCGCCGCTCCCGCGTGTACTCCTGGTCCAGTACCCGGTACAGCGAGACCATCACCAGCACCATCAGCAGCGCGAATGGCAGTGCCGAGATCGTGATCATGCCCTGCAGCGCGTCGAGGCCGCCGGCCAGCAGCAACGCACCTGCGATCAGCGCGATGCCCACACCCCAGGCCAGCTTGCGCTTGGCGGGCGGGTCGCCTGCCTCGTCGGTGGACATGCTGGCCAGCACCAGCACCGCCGAGTCAGCCGAGGTCACGAAGAAGATCATCAGCAGAACCAGCGCGATGCACGACAGCAGCAATGGCAGCGGCATGCTGTCGAACAGGGTGAACAGTACGGTCTCATAGCCGTTGCCCAGCGCCTGTACCAGGTCTGCATGGCCGAAGATCTGCGACCAGATCGCGGTGCCACCGAACACCGAGAACCAGAAGAAGCCCAGCAGCGTCGGCGCCAGTACCACGCCCACCACGAACTCGCGCACGCTGCGGCCACGCGAGATGCGCGCGATGAACGAACCCACGAACGGTGCCCAGGAAATCCACCAGGCCCAGTAGAAGATCGTCCAGTCGGCGACCCACGTACTGGAGGAGAACGGTGACATGCGCAGGCTCATCGTCACCAGCTGGTTCAGGTAGGACCCCAGCGTCGTGGTGAAGGTATTGAAGATCGCGCCGGTCGGCCCGAGCACCAGGACCAGTGCCAGCAGCAGGGCGGCCAGCGCCAGGTTGAAGTTCGACAGCCATTTCACGCCGCGCTCCACGCCGCTGAGGGTGGAGGCCATGTACAGCACGAAGGCGACGGCGATGATGGTCAGCTGCAGCGGCACACCGGCATGCACGCCGAACACGCGCTGCATGCCGGCTGCGATCTGGATGGTGCCGAAGCCCAACGTGGTGGCCACACCGATTGCCGTGGCCACCACCGCGGCAATGTTGACAATCCGTCCTATCCAGCCCCGATGATGATGACCGATGATCGGCTGCAGCATGTCGCTGACCAGCCCGCGGCCGTTGCGGTTGAACTGGAACCACGCCATTGCCAGACCGATCAGCGCGTAGATCGCCCACGGATGCAGGCCCCAGTGGAAGAACGCATAGCGCATCGCTGCACGTGCGGCGTCCATGCTTTCCGGTGCCAGTCCTTCCGGCGGCTTGCTGAAGTGGGAGATCGGCTCGGCCGCCCCCCAGAACACCAGGCCGATGCCCATGCCGGCGGCGAACAGCATCGACATCCAGCTGGCCCGCGAGAATTCGGGTTCGGCGTCTTCGCCACCGATGCGCAGGTTGCCGAAGCGGCCGAACGCCAGGTACATCAGGAACACCAGCGCCAGGAACACCACCAGCAGGTACAGCCAGCCGATGCCGCGGATGAGTTCGCCGAGGATGCTCTGCACCACGGCGTTGAAGGGACCGGGCGCTACGCCGGCAAGCAGCACCAGCAACAGGACCAGTGCGATGGAAACACGAAACACCATGAAGGAGCTTCTCCGATCAAAGGGATTGAGGGAGCGAGCAAATGCTTGCAGCGAGGGGCCGGCGGCACTCGAGCGCTAGCCGGGCAGGGGCCGCGATGGCGGCGATGCGTCATCGGTCGCAGCGACACGATGCGCGTGCACGTTACTGAACGCGACGTCATGGTTGCGTTAATTCATCAATGGCGCGTGACGCGCAGCCGCCCCGTGGGCTCGCCCTGTTGCAGGACTTCTTATGGTCTAATGCCGGCAAGAAGCGGGGGTACCGCGGCCATCGGCCACGGTTGAGACAGTCCCTTGGAACCTGATCCGGCTCATACCGGCGTAGGGAAGCTTTGCAATGCAACCGAACCCGGACGCGGCCCAAGGGCCGTCCGCGTGCGGGGGCAGTGCGCCGCCGCTTCGTCCCTGACCCTCCTGGACGATGCCCGATGAACGCACAGCTCTCCGCCCTGCAGCAACAGGCCCAGCAACTCTCCGAATCCGTGACCCGGCCGATTCCCGGCTCGCGCAAGATCCATGTCACCGGCTCGCGCCCGGACCTGCGCGTGCCGATGCGCGAGATCACACTGAGCCGCACGCCGACCCTGTTCGGCGGCGAAGAGAACGCGCCGGTCACGGTGTATGACACCTCCGGCCCCTACACCGATCCTGACGTGCGCATCGACCTGTCCGCGGGCTTGCCGGCCCTGCGCCGTGCCTGGGTCGAAGCGCGGGGTGACACCGAACAGCTTGATGGCCTGAGCTCTTCCTTCGGCCGCGATCGCGAGCACGACCCGAAGCTCGATGCGGTGCGCTTCCCGGCCCGTAGCCTGCCGCGCCGCGCCCGTGCGGGTGGCAATGTCACCCAGATGCACTATGCGCGCCGCGGCATCATCACGCCGGAGATGGAATTCGTCGCCATCCGCGAGAACCAGCGGCTGGACGCGATCCGCGATGCAGGCCTGCTGCAGCAGCATCCGGGCGAAGCCTTCGGCGCATCCATCCAGAAGATCATCACCCCGGAGTTCGTCCGCGACGAAATCGCCCGTGGCCGGGCGGTGCTGCCCAACAACATCAACCACCCGGAAAGCGAGCCGATGATCATCGGCCGCAACTTCCTGACCAAGATCAACGCCAACATCGGCAACAGCGCGGTGTCATCCGGCATTGCCGAGGAAGTGGAGAAGCTGGTGTGGGCGATCCGCTGGGGGGGCGATACGGTGATGGACCTGTCCACCGGCAAGCACATCCACGAGACCCGCGAGTGGATCATCCGCAACTCGCCGGTGGCGATCGGCACGGTGCCGATCTATCAGGCCCTGGAGAAGGTCGATGGCCGTGCCGAGGCACTGACCTGGGAGATCTTCCGCGACACGTTGATCGAACAGGCCGAACAGGGCGTGGACTACTTCACCATCCATGCCGGCGTGCTGCTGCGCTACGTGCCGCTGACCGCCAAGCGGGTGACCGGCATCGTCAGTCGCGGCGGCTCGATCATGGCCAAGTGGTGCCTGGCCCATCACAAGGAGAATTTCCTCTACACGCACTTCGAGGACATCTGCGAAATCATGAAGGCCTACGACGTGACCTTCTCGCTGGGCGATGGGCTGCGCCCGGGCTGCATCGCAGACGCCAACGACGCGGCGCAGTTCGGCGAGCTGGAAACGCTTGGCGAGCTGACGAAGATCGCATGGAAGCATGACGTGCAGACGATGATCGAAGGTCCCGGGCACGTGCCGATGCAGCTGATCAAGGAAAACATGGACAAGCAGCTGCGCGAATGTGGTGAGGCTCCGTTCTATACGCTGGGGCCGCTGACCACGGACATCGCGCCCGGCTATGACCACATCACCAGTGCCATCGGCGCAGCGATGATCGGTTGGTTCGGTACCGCGATGCTCTGCTACGTGACGCCGAAGGAACACCTTGGCCTGCCCAACCGCCAGGATGTGCGCGACGGCATCATGGCCTATCGCATCGCCGCACATGCGGCCGACCTGGCCAAGGGGCATCCGGGCGCGCAGGTCCGCGACAACGCATTGAGCAAGGCGCGCTTCGAGTTCCGTTGGGAAGACCAGTTCCACCTCGGGCTGGACCCGGAGAAGGCAAAGGAATTCCATGACGAGACGCTGCCCAAGGACGCGCACAAGCTGGCGCACTTCTGCTCGATGTGCGGGCCGCACTTCTGCTCGATGAAGATCACCCAGGACGTGCGCGAGTACGCCGAGGCCGGAATGAAGGAGAAGTCCGAGCAGTTCCGCGCTGCGGGCGCGGAGGTCTACCAGCAGGGCTGATCGGACTGGCGTCGCCGGGCGTGCCCCGGCGGCGCTGCATCGCGCGCCTCACGCGCATCCCGTTATCCTCCGCCCATCTTTCCGGGGAAGGGACGCCATGCCTGTTGCCGTGACCACCCGCTGGCTGGCCATCGCCCGCCGCCATCCGTCCGCGTGGCTGCTGGGCGCGCAGCTGCTGGCGGTGATGCTGTATCCCGCGCTGGACGACACGGCCGCCGGCCGCGCCGCATTGGGCATGTTTGGAATGGCGGTGCTGGGCCTGGCGTTGTGGGTGGTCCAGCGCAGCCCGTTGGGTACATGGCTGGCACTGCTGCTGGCGATTCCGGCGGTGGTGTTCTCCATCGCCGGCGCGCTGCTGGACCGCGCCGCGCTGGTGACCACCGCGCAGCTGCTGGAGAGCCTGCTCTACTTCTATACGGCCGGCGCCCTGATCGCCTACATGCTGCAGGACCACAAAGTCACCCGCGACGAACTGTTCGCGGCCGGCGCCACCTTCACCTTGCTCGCGTGGGCATTCGCCTTCGCATTCGGGGTGTGCCAACAGTGGTATCCGGGCAGCTTCCAGGGCAGCAGCGAGGGACCTCAGCGAAGCTGGATGGAGCTGCTTTATCTGAGCTTCAGCTTGCTGTCCGGGGTCGGCCTGAGCGATGTCGTGCCGCTGCATCCGCAGGCACGCGCACTGGTCATGCTGGAGCAGTTCTCAGGCGTGATGTACGTGGCTTTGGTGGTTTCGCGGCTGGTCGGATTGACCATGCTGCGGCGTTTCTGAAAATGAATGGCAGATAAAAATTTCGCGCCCGAAAGGGCGCGAATGATGGTGCGAAGTTATGTGAATGCGTCGGCGAGAGAGAGCCTGATGTCGACCACGCGATAGGCGAGGTAACCGGCATAGGCTAGTATTCGCGCGCTCCATTGTTTTTGCGGTATGCGCCGATGCTTTGTGCGGAGTCTGGCTTTTCGCTGTTCCCCGTTGGGGACGGTATCGAAGGCGAACACTGCCCGGAAACTGTCTCTACTGTTTAGCAAAAAATGAACCGCAGCGAAATCCAGCCCACCGAATCTGATCGGATCCGGATTGGCGAATGTGTCGTCACTTTGTCCTCGCGAGAGGTCGAAGTTGCCGGCGCGCGTCGCCCGCGCCGGCTGACGCCGAAGGCGCTGGGCGTGCTGCGTGTGCTGCTGCGGCAACCCGGGCGCGTGGTCACCCGCGAAGAACTGTTCGCCGAGGTGTGGCCCGATACGCTGCCCACCAACGATGTGCTGACGCAGGCGGTCACCCAGCTGCGCAAAGCCTTCGCCAACGACGATGACAACGGCCAGGCGTATATCGAGACGATCGCCAAGACCGGCTACCGCCTGCGCGTGCCGGTGCAGGCCATGCCTGAGCCCGAAGCGGAACTGGCGGTCGATGCCGAAGGCGCGGCTGGCGATTCCAACGCGGCCATGGAAGTGCACACGCCAGCCCCGGAGGACATGCGACGCCGTCGCTGGCGCTACCTGCGACGTCGATTGTTGCTGGTGCTGGGCCTGTTGATGCTGGCCGCACTGCTGGTGATGACGGTCCTGCTGCTGCGCCGTGCGCCGGCCAGCTCTCCGGTGGAGGCGGCGGTGGAGAACGGCACGCGGGTGATCGGCAGCCCGCAGCGGCCCTATCGGCTGATCACCGCCACCGCAGGCTTCGAAACCTATCCCACGCTGTCGCCGGATGGTTCGCAGGTGGCCTACGAAGGTGCCAGCGAGGATGGCCTGGGCGGCGGTGCGATCAAGGTACAGACGTCCGGCAACGCGCCGGCGCGGCAGCTGCTTGTTCCTCCTGCGGGTGCGGTTGATCGCTTCCCGAACTGGTCGCCGGATGGACGCGACATCGCCTTTGCCCGCTTCTCCGCCGATGGGGGTTGTCAGGTGCTGATCGCCAGTGCGACCGGCGGCGCGTTGCGCCAGGCCACGCGCTGCGATGGCACCGAGCTGCTCAGCTTCGATTGGACACCCGACGGGCGCGGCCTGGTATTCGGCAGCATGGTGGGCCGCTATGCCCACCGCGGTATCCGAGTACTCGATCTGGCCAGCGGACAGTGGCAGCCGCTGCAGTACGCCGTCGATCAGGACGATTTCGATTACGCGCCGCGCTATTCGCCGGACGGCAAATGGCTGGTGTTCGTGCGCAACCCGCAGATGGGCGACCTGTGGCGGGTTCCTGCCGCGGGTGGCACGCCGGAGCAGCTGACCAGCGAGTCGGCCGAGCTGCGCGGATGGGCCTGGCTTGGCGACGGCCGCACCATCGTGTTCGGCCGCCGGGTCGACAGCGAGGTGCGGCTCTATTACCTCGACATCGAGCGGCGCACGCTGCGTGATGCCGGACTGGACGATGCGCAGTGGCCGGCGGTATCGCGGCATGGCGGCATGCTGGCCTTCGTCCATCGCCGTGCACAGTTCGGCGTGTTCAAGGTGCCGATGCAGGGCGGTGAACCGGAGCGCCTGTTTGCGTCCAGCGGCCGCGATGGTCAACCGATGGCAGCACCGGACGGTCGCCAGCTGGTATTCACCTCTGACCGCTCGGGCAGCTTCGCTCTCTGGTGGGCGGACATGCAACGCCCCGATTCGCTGCGGCCGATCGAGGGCCTGCGCCCGGAAGCACGGCAGGCCCCCGATTGGTCGGCCGACAGCCGGCAACTTCTGGTGGTTGGGCGCGATGCACACGGTCGCGCGGTGGTCTACGAGATCGCACCCCGCGACGAGCGTCTGCAACCGCTGCCCGTGCCCGCCGAACAGCCGCTGCAGGCGCTGTATGGCGCCACGCCCGAGCAGCTGCTGGTGGTCGAACGTGATGTCGACCAGCGTACGCGGCTCAGTCTGTTCGATCGCAGCACCCAACCCTGGCGGCGGCTGGCGAGCATCGACGGCGTCTCCCAGGTCCGCTTTGACCGCGCAGGCCGTCGGGTGCTGTTCACCCGCCTGGCGGCGGAGGGGTTGTGGGCGGCGGACGCGGCGCTGTCCCCGGACAGCGTGCGGCAGATCAGCGAGGACAAACCCAGCCGCTGGCGCTACCGCTCGTGGACGGTTGCCGGCCACGACAGCATCGGATATCTCGGCAGTTCCACCCGCTGCAGCACCATCCTCGTCCGCATCGCCGCCGGGCAGGAGGATGCCGGGCGCTGCCTGGACGCGCAGCGCTTGAGCGCGAGCAACGGACTCAGCGCCAGCGCAGACGGGACGGCCCTGTTTGTCGCTCTGGCAGTCAGTGATGGCGCCGACATCGGCGTGATGCGGCTGCCCGAAAAGGCGCCAGCGCTGTTCCCGGCCTTCTCCAAGATGTTGATGTTCAAGGGAAATGGGCCTTCGTAATTTTTTCGTCGGGATCTCGCCGCGAATTCGTGGCGATCTCGTCGGTCTTTCCTGACGCGGTGCCGCCTGATTGGGCAAAACGGAGGCCTGTACTTGGCAAATCCGTGGTGCACCATGCGTCAACTCTCACTGGCCGATCGTGGCCAATCCGTCTCCCTGGACAAGGCACTCGATGACGTCGTGCCGACCTGTCTGGGCGTTGCCCGGCTCGGCAGCCTGCAGACCGCGGGCAGCAGCTTCACCGTGTGGATGCAGGTGCGCGGCAGCTCCTGGGTGGAGGCCAAGGAGGGGCGCTTCCGCCTGCGCCACGGCGAATGGATCGCGTTCGAGAAGGAATCGCGCCCGCTGGTGCAGGCAGGGCGCAACGGGCTGTGCATCGGCCTGAACCTGAACGTGGAAGCGCTGCGTGTGCTGGCGGAGATGGCCGACTGCGGCCTGTACGCGGGCCGCGGCCGGATGGGCCGCAGTGACGCTCGCGTCGCGCTGCGCCTGTGGCGTGATGCCTTGGCCAGTGGCCACCCGGCGCAGCACCTGCGCCCGCTGCTGCTGCATCTGGCCGGCCTGCAGCGTGGATTGGCCGACAACGTGCAGCGCTGCCCTGGCCGTTCGCGCAGCCGCAAGCGCCAGGTGTTCGGTCGCATGCAGCGCGCCCGCCTCTATCTGGAAGGCAACAGCCACCGCGTCGTACGCATCGGCGAACTGGCCGAGCTGACCAACTTCTCCAGCTGGTATCTCTCCAAGACGTTCCAGAGCCTGTATGAAGAAAGCCCGCAGTCGCTTTCGGCACGGCTGCGCCTGGAGCGCGCCGCCGACCTGCTGCGCGACACCGACATGATGGTGGGAGAGGTCGCCGCGGCCAGTGGTTTCGACAACTGCTGCAGCTTCGCCCGGGCGTTCCGCGCCCGCTACGGGCAGTCCGCTTCGCGCTTCAGGGAAAACGGCGGCTTGCTCCCGCCACAATCCGCAAAGTCTCTGGTTGGTTCGCGCAAATACAGCGCTGCAACGCAATCGTAACGTGCTGGGGTGTTTTAACACGCTGCTAACACGTACCTTGGAGAGATTGATGAACGTTCGTAACCCCGCAGTGCGGTTCGGCCTGCTGCCGGCCGGCATTGCGCTGGCGCTGGCGCCCGCCTTCGCTTCCGCACAGGAAGCACCGGAAGCAAAGGGCACCACCGACCTGGACCGCATTTCGGTCACCGGCTCGCGCATCCGCGGCGCTGCCGTTGAAACCCAGCAGCCGATCGTCACCCTGAGCCGTGAGAACCTGGAAAAGCAGGGCTACACCTCGGTTGCCGACGTCCTGCAGAACCTGACCTCGGCCGGCTCCCCGGCCATCTCCCGTTCGGAGTCGCTGGCTTCGGGCGAAAACGTCGGTGGCTACTACGTCGACATCCGCAACCTGGGCGCGCAGCGCACCCTGGTGCTGATGAACGGCAAGCGCCTGGGCGCGACCACCGCCGGCTACCAGGATCTGAGCCAGATCCCGATGGCCGCCATCGAGCGCATCGAGATCCTGAAGGACGGCGCCTCGGCCATCTACGGTTCGGACGCCATCGCGGCCGTGGTCAACGTGATCACCCGCAAGCGCTTCGACGGCGCTGAAGCCAGCGTCTATGTCGGTCAGTACGGCAAGGGCGACGGCGACACCGAAACCTATTCGTTCACCCTCGGCAGCATGGGCGAGCGCGGCGGTGTCACCATGTCCGCCGAGTACTCCAAGCAGGATCCGGTGTGGGCGAAGGACCGTTGGTTCAGCCGTGACGGCAACGCCGGCCCGAACTACCCGGGTTCGGGCGCCAGCCCGATCAACCAGAAGGGTGGCTTCTGCGACCCGTGCGTCACCCCGAACCTGAAGCAGGGCGAGCCGGGCTATGTCGGCCCGAGCGACCAGCGCTGGTACACCCTGCGTGATGGCGGCAACCCGGCCAACCGCGCCGACTACCGTCTGGAAACCTCCGCTGACGCCGTCAATGCCAACCAGCAGATGATGGTGCAGACCGGTATCGAGCGTAAGTCGCTGTACGTCAACGGCAACTACGACTTCACCGACGCGATCTCGTTCAACGCTGACGTGCTCTACAACGAGCGCAACACCACCCAGCAGATCGCAGGCTATCCGTACCAGTCGGCATCCTTCGACACCCCGCTGTCGGCCGACAGCGCGTTCAACCCGACCGGTGAAGACCTGACCTTCCGCCGCCGTCTGTGGGAAGTGCCGCGCACCACCGAAAGCCAGGTCAAGACCCTGCGCTTCGCCCCGAGCATCAGCGGCTTCTTCGACTTCGCCGGCAAGACCTTCGACTGGGACGTCGGCGCGCTGTGGAACCGCAACGAAACCACCAAGCGTGGTCACGGCGACATGAGCCTGATCGCATCGGAACAGGCGCTGGGCGCTTCGTTCATCGGTGCTGATGGCGTCGCCCGCTGCGGCACCAGCATGTCCGATCCGCTCGCCACCAGCGGCTGCCGTCCGTGGAACCCGCTGCTGCCGTTCGGCGTTGCCGGTGCCGGTTCGCTGGCCGACCAGGCCACCCAGGACTTCCTGTTCCCGTACTTCACCGATACCGGTCTGACCAAGACCACCAGCTTCACCGCCAACCTGTCGGGTTCGATCGTGACCCTGCCGGCCGGTGACCTGGGCTTCGCCGTGGGCGTCGAGCACCGCAAGGAAGAAGGCCGCTTCTCGCCAGACGCCTTCGCACAGTCGGGCCAGTCCACCGGCCTGGGCGCGCAGACCACCCAGGGTGAGTACTCGCTGGACGAGGTCTACCTGGAACTGAACGTGCCGGTCCTGGCGGACATGCCGTTTGCCAAGGAACTGACCCTGAATGCTGCGACCCGTTACTCGGATTACAGCAACTTCGGCGACACCCTGAACTCGAAGTTCGGCTTCACCTGGCGTCCGCTGGACGAGCTGCTGGTTCGCGGTACCTGGGCTGAGGGCTTCCGTGCTCCGACCATCGACAACCTGTACGGTGGCCTGAGCAGCAGCTTCGAGTCGTACACCGATCCGTGCGGCATCACCGCGCCGGGTTCGGTCAACGGCAACGCGGCCTGCTCGGCGGCGGGCGTCCCGGTCGGTTACACCCAGCTGGGCCAGGGCCTGATTCCGTGCACCTCGACCCCGTGTGCGACGCCGGACCAGTTCATCTCGGGTGCCAACCCGAACCTGACCCCGGAAACCTCCAAGAGCACCACCGTCGGCCTGGTCTGGAGCCCGCGCTGGGTGCAGGGCCTGGACATCTCGCTGGACTGGTACAAGTACGAAATCAGCGACATGATCATCGCTGACAGCGTCGACCGCATCCTGCGTGACTGCTACGTGCTGGGCGATGCTTCGCGTTGCGCCGCGCACACCCGTGCAGGCGATGGCCACATCAACGGCATGACCTACGGCCTGGCCAACCTCGGCCAGATGGAAACCCAGGGCTACGACCTGGGCATCAAGTACCGCCTGCCGGAGCTGGCCATCGGCCAGTTCGCGATCGACTGGCAGACGAGCTACCTGGCCAAGTACGACGAGCAGGGCCAGAACGCTGACGGTGACAACATCACCATCGGCCGTGTCGGTGAGCCGGGCCTGTTCCGCGTGCGTTCGAACCTGGGCCTGACCTGGTCGAAGGGTGACTTCGGCGTGGCGTACACCGCGCGTTACTACTCGGGCATGAACGAAGCCTGCGTGGCCAACCGTCCGTGCGACGACGCCGACCGCTACCAGAACGGTGAGAAGTCGCCGCTGCGCAAGACCGGCTCCAACACCTTCCACGACCTGCAGGTCAGCTGGAAGGCACCGTGGGATGCCACCATCGCGCTGGGCGCCAACAACGTGTTCGACCACAAGGGTCCGATCATGTTCACCCAGCCGAACTCGAGCTTCGCCTACTACGGCGGCTTCGACGTGGGTCGCTTCCTGTACATGAAGTACACCCAGCGCTTCTGATCCATCGAAGTGCGATAGCAGAACGAGGAGGGCGGACCGCAAGGTCCGCCCTTTTCATTTCTGTAAGGGAATTCTGATCAGGTCGGGAAAGTGAGTGCGGTCACTGTCTGCTCTTGTCGCATTCAGCACAGTAGGTGCGTCCAATACCGGACACTGGGAGATGGATATGAAGCGCACGCTTTTCCGCCAGGTATCGGCCGCCGTCCTGATCTATGCAACGCTGGTGGGCTCGCTGTCCGCACAGAACATCATCGTCTGCGGCGGCGGTGTGTACTGCGAGCAACTCCGGCTGGAGTGCCTGGCCAAGGGCAACGCCCCGGCCCTGTGCGAGCGTCAATGGCGTCTGTGCGTGCTGGACGCCTGTCCGCAGCGCTGAGAGAGAAAAAAGGGCGCGTCCGTTGGACGCGCCCTCATGCGAGGTGACGGCAGTCGCCCGCGTGCTGCTCAGGCGTCAGTGGGTGTCAGCCCCATCAGTGCATTGGCATGCTCACGCCACTGCGGCAATCGATTGAGTACGCCTGCGCGCTGCAGGTAGTCCTCGTCAACGGGATCGCCGTTGACCAGCGCCAGCGCCACGTGCACCGCGCCGGTCACCCAGAAACTGCGGGTCGTGGCGCGTTGCGGCTGCAGGTGGAACGCCACCGCTTCGATGATCGGCATCGGCAGGCCCCACAGCCCCAGCAGGTAGGCGCCGGCTTCGGCGTGCCCGGGACGGAGGTCGCCGGCCAGCGCAGGCTCGCTGCGCTCGTTGCGGACGCCCGGCAGCAGCAGGCCGATGTCAGCCAGCAGCGCCGCGGTGGCACCCAGTTCCGCACTGGAATCGGGCAGCAGGCGGGCGGCCAGGCGCGAGGCGAGCAGGGCGCGCTGCTGCAGCGAGTTGCGTTCGGCCGCAGACAGCGTCGGTGCCGAGAACACCTCGCTTGCCAGGACCAGGTCGCGCAGGGTGGACAGGCCCAGTCGGGTGACCGCCGTGCGCAGATCGGCGATGGTGCGGCCCTGGCTGAAGAAGGCCGAGTTGGACAGCTGCAGGACTTTCGCGGCGATGGCAGGATCGGCGGCGACCAGTTTGGCCACGTCGGCGCTGTCGGTATCGTCATCGTGTTCCAGGGCCTGGGTCAGGCTCAGGTACAGGTGTGGCGGCGAAGGCAGCTTCTCGATGCGGCCGATGGCATCACGCAGGCGCGGGCTGTCCAGCACCTCGCGCAGCTCTTCCAGGCTGGTCAAGGCCTCCAGCAGCACTTCCGGCGCCAGTGGCAGCGGCAGGAAGCGGTGGGCAACGCCGATCAGGCGCGCCGGTGGTGGCCGGTTGCCGTGCTGGGCATCGACCAGGGCGATACGGATGGTTTCCGGGCGCAGTGTCCGGATCTGCCCCAGCAAGGTGGTGGCATTGAGGTCCGGCAGCTGCGGGCAGACGATCACCGCGTCCACGCCCTGCGTCGCCACTGCCGTCATCGCGGTGTGGCCGTCGGCGGCGGTCAACGGCTGCCAGTCTTCCCCAAGATCGGCAATGAATTCGGTCAGCTCGGCCGGCAGGCTGGCTGCATCTCCAACAAGCAGAATACGCACGACACAATCCCCTGGCTGTCTCGACGCTGGATGTCGACGACGTGTGAAGTGACGCAATTTACCTAATACAGCACCCGGAGTGCTGTGCCGCGGTGTTGAAACGTGACCCGCATCGCTCCGGCAGGACACACCGGAGCGACGCGGTTCAGGATCAGGCCTTGTTGCCTTCCAGGTAGCGCGCGTGCGCTTCGACCAGGATCTGCTTGGCTTCCGCCGCACCGCCCCAGCCGTCGAGCTTGACCCACTTGCCCTTTTCCAGGTCCTTGTAGTGCTCGAAGAAGTGGCCGATGCGCTCCAGCCAGTGGCTGGAGACCTGCTCGATGTCCTCCACGTGGGCATAGCCGCTGAAGATCTTGGCGACCGGCACGGCCAGGATCTTCTCGTCGCTGCCGGCCTCATCGCTCATCTTCAGCACGCCGACCGGGCGGCAGCGCACCACCGAGCCCGGCACCAGCGGCAGCGGCAGCACCACCAGCACGTCGGCCGGATCGCCGTCGCCGCACAGGGTGCTGGGCACGTAGCCGTAGTTACACGGGTAGCGCATCGGGGTCGACAGGATGCGGTCGACGAAGATCGCGCCGGTTTCCTTGTCCACTTCGTACTTCACCGGCTCCGAGTCCTTCGGGATCTCGATGATGACGTTGATTTCTTCCGGCGGGTTCTTGCCGGGCGAGACGAGTTCCAGACCCATGGTCGTGCTCCAGGTGGGGATGTAGGCGGATAGCCGTCCATTTTATGCCTTTGCAGGCCGCTGTGCAGGTGGGGCGACCCCTACAGGCCGCTGCGCAGGTGGACGACCTGCGGCGCCCGGCTTGCCCGATGGGCCCGGAAGGCCGGCCGGCGCAGGCTGCTGGCTCGTTCCCTGGGAGATATCCGCCATGTCCTGGACAACCCGCTGCTGCGGCACGTTCCTGTTGTTCGCAACCCTGCCGGCGCTGGCACACGCCAGCCATGTCGACCTTGTCGACTACCCCTCGCCCCAAGCCAATTGGCACCGCTTCCACCGGTTGCAGGCGTCGCTGGTGCGCGAGTTCGACGGCATCTGCGCCGACACCTTCTGCGAAGGTGAGTACAGCAACTACCGGGTACTGACGTTCCGCTGTGCCGTGCAGGCCGACGCCGGTATCGTACGCCACTGCGCCTGGGGCATCGTGGCCAGCGAGCTGCAGGTCGAACCGGTCCGCGGCGAAGTGCAGGTGGACAATGCGCGCTGGATCTGCCCCGTCACCCTTGGGGAGGGGATTCCGGTGGAGGTGTTCCACGCGACGCTGGAGCAGGAGGAGGGCGCGTTCGAGCCCTTCCCCGGAACCGATGTGACGGTCTTCGACACACTGCCGACCTGCCTGGGGCGGCCGGGCAATGCCGGGAGGGCCGCCTGATGCGCGCGCTGAAGAGGGTTGTTCTTGCAGGCCTGATGGGCCTGGCCGGCGCGGCACACGCTGCGCCGGCCTATGTGGATGCACGCCTGTTCCCCAGCCAGGCGGCTGGGTGGCAACGCTTCCTGGCGGTCGAACGGTCGCTGCGGCAGAGCTTTGACCACGTCTGCGGTGACACCTTCTGCGAAGGCGAATACAGCAATCTGCTGCCGATGCGGTTGCGCTGCTCGGTGCATGCGGCGAGCGGCGCCATCCAGAGTTGCATCTGGACCTTCGCCGGCAGCGCCACCACGGTGGCTGATGATGGACGGATCGATGTCGACCTGCGCAGTTTCGCCTGTCCACTGCCCGTGGCGACGGGAACACGGCTTGAGGACTTCCTCCGTGCGCTGGAGCAGGCCGCGCCCGTCCGTGCGATCCATGTCACGCCGCCAGGCAGCCGCATTTCGATTCACGAGGGGCTGATCGGTTGCCTGTGATTCTCTCAAATGAGAACGTGACTGATTCGCATTGACGGTGTAGCATGCGCGGCGCCCTCCCGTCGTACCGGCTCCGCGCATGCCATCCAATGCCGCCACCCTCACCGAACTGCTGATCCGAGAGCGGCCGGCGCTGCTGCGCCGGGTGCAGCGCATCCTGGGGGGCGACCCGGGTGCGGAGGACGTGATCCAGGCTGTCTGGTTCAAGGCCCGCGGGGTGGGCAACGCCCCGTTGATCGACAATCCCAGGGCCTATCTGTACCGCCTGGCAGCCAACCTGGCGACCGATCATGGACGCGAGTCGACGCGCCGCAACCGCCTGTTGGCCGATCACTACCTGTGGGGACCGGACGAGGCTACGTCCACGTCCACCGAAGAGCAGGTGATGGCGCAGGATGAGCTGCAGCGTGTCCTCGATGCGGCCAGCCACCTGCCGGAGCCGACCCGTGCCATCTTCCGCCTCAATCGGCTGCAGGGCCTGACCCAGGCCGAGATCGCGCGTCGCCTTGGCGTGTCGGTCACCACCGTGGAGAACCACATCCGCGCCGCGTTGCAGCGCCTGGCCTGGGCCCGCAGCGGCCGCTGAGCGGACGCGCTTGGGGATGGGCCTGGTTCAAACGTCTTGATGGCTGGACTGTACCTGCGGTCCAGTTCCCTCTCCCCGCGCGTGAGTATTCCTGTCCGCCAGCCAATGAGCCCGCCGAACACTTCTTCTCCCGCCGCCTGCGAAGACGTCGTGGCCGAACAGGCCATGCGCTGGATCGCGTGGCTGGCATCGGGCGACATCACCGATGCTGGCATGTGCGAATTCGAAGAGTGGCTGGCGCAACCGGGCCATCGCCACGCCTTCGAGCAGCAGCGCACGCTGTGGCGCAGCCTCGGCCCTCGACCGGCTGTCGCGTCTGCGGTGCGGCGCCGGCGTCAGCGGCTGCGCTGGATGACGGCTGCCGCTGCCGCCCTGGCGATGCTGATGGTCTGGCCCGAGGCGTCCCTGCGCCTGCAGGCGGACCACCGCAGCCGCCAGAGCGTCCAGCATGTGCAGTTGCCCGACGGCAGCCGTGCGGTGCTCGACGCGGACAGCGCGATCGCCGTGCACTTCGATGCGGGCACTCGGCGGGTCGATCTGCTGCGTGGCCGCGCCTGGTTCGAGGTGGTCGCCGATCCGCAGCGGCGCTTCAGCGTGGCCGCAGGCAACGGCGTGGTTGAAGACATCTCCACGGCATTCTCCGTGTCGCGGGTCGAGGAAGCGGTTGAAACCCAGGTCGGGCAGGGCAGGGTGCGCGTGGCCGCCCCGGCCGACAGTGGCTGGACCTATCTGCAGGCGGGGCAGCGTGCGCAGTACGGTTCCGCGTCCGGCGTCGTCCGCCTGAGCGATGTCGCTGCCGACAGCGTGGGTGCGTGGCGCCAGGGCGAACTGCTGCTTGAGCAGGCCAATGTTGCCGATGCAGTGCATCTGCTTGGTCGTTATCGTGCTGGTCCGACCTTCGTGCAGGGCGACCTTTCGACCTTGCCGGCCGTGAGCGCCGCACTGCGTATCGATCGCCCCGAACAGGCCCTGGATGCACTCGCGGAGACGACGGGGCTGAGGATCACCCGCCTGCCGATGGGTGTGGTCATCGTTCACAGATGACGCCGTGTCACGTGTGGAGACGTGATCGGCAGTGATCCCCCTTGGGGCTGTGGCGCTGCCGTTCGTCTTACTCCACGAACGTACCCGCAGCCGCCACGTACGTCGCCGTGTCCACGCGTGCCGTGGATGACGCCGCGCCTGCGGCTCCGCTTTCCTGACAGGTTTCTCCATGTTCGATTCCCCACGTCCGGGCCGCACTCCGCGCCCGTCCCGACTGTGTGTCGCACTGCTCGCCGCCGGTATTGCCGGCGCAGTACCGCCCGCGCTGGCCCAGGATACTGCCAACCCGCAGGTAGCCGCGCAGCGCTTCGACATTCCCGCGCAGCCGCTCGACAGCGCGTTGCGCAGCTACATGCGGCAGTCCGGCGTACAGGTGGTCTATCCGGCTGCGTTGGCCAGCGGCGTCACGTCGCAGGCGGTCAGCGGCCCGCTCACCGCAGACGAGGCGCTGGCGCGGCTGCTGCAGGGCAGTGGCATGGGCGTGCGCCGTGTCGGCGACGGTGCAGTGACACTGGCAGCGGCCGGCGCCCTGCAGGCGCAATCGCCGACCATCACCGGCCCGCTGCGTGTGGCCGGCGATCGCGTCGCTGAAGGCATCGGCAGCGACGAGGCGCGCCTGCTCGACACCTATCGCAGCGTCGGCTCGACCACCACGCTGGATCGCACAACGCTGGAGCGCTTCCGTGGCACATCCAGCGGCGACATCGTCAAGGGCGTGGCCGGGGTCACCGCCGGTGATCCGCGCGTGGGCAACGGTTTCGACGTGAACATCCGCGGCATCCAGGGCCAGAGCCGCGTGCCCGTCATCATCGATGGCGGGCAGTCCAGCATGGACACCTACCGAGGCTACGCCGGCCAGTCACAGCGCAGCTATCTTGATCCGGACCTGATCTCACGCCTGACCATCACCAAGGGCCCCAGCCTGCAGGCCAACGCGTCCGGCGGCATCGGCGGCGTGGTGGAGATGGAGACGCTGAACGTGGGTGACATCCTGCGCGAGGGCCGCGACGTCGGCGTCCGCGTGCGCGCTGGGTTGGCCAACGCCAGCGCCAACAGCGTGCCGGCTTACAGCGCCGTGCCCCGGACGGACCGCAGCGCCACCGGAAGCCAGTTCTTCAACGTTGCCGCCGCTGGGCAGTGGGACCGCTTCGATCTGGTCGCGGCGTACGCCCACCGCGACAACGGCAACTACTTCTCCGGCAGGCACGGATACGATGACTTTCCGCAGACCCGGCGCACGCTGGCACCGTTGAATCCGCCGCGCACCGAAGTGTTCAACACCTCCTCGCGCTCGACGTCGGCCCTGCTCAAGGGCACCTGGCGCATCGACGATGCGCAGACCCTCGAAGCTGGCTATCGCCGCTATGAGGGCCGCGCCGGCGAGATCATGGCCTCGCAGATCATCCGCGTTGAGCGGGATCGCATCCCACAGTGGGATCCCGGCCACGTCGACATGGACAGCTACAGCCTGCGCTATCGCTTCGATCCAGACAGCGAACGGATCGATCTGCGCGTCAACGCCTGGTACACCGATGCTGACAGCGTGATGTACAACAGCCTGACCGGCATCACGCCGTGGTACTTCGACCGCCGTACCGAGTGGTACGACGCGCCGAGTTTCAGCGGCGATCCGGGCTACAAGGATGCCTACCGCAATCCGCTGCGACAGAAGCGCTTCGGCCTGGATGCCAGCAACACCTCGATCTTCGACACTCGTGCAGGCGTGTTCACGCTCGACTACGGCCTGTCCTACAGCGACGAGGACATCGCACCGGGCAGCTCCGCACCGATCAAGCAGGATGATCTGGTCAACAACCGTTTCCTGCGCAACGCTGAGCGCAAGGAATACAGTGCGGTGGCGTCGCTGAAGTGGCAGCCCGACGAACACTGGGAGTTGATGGCCGGTGGCCGCTGGAACCGGGTGGACGTGCATGACCGCAATCGTCTGGCCACACCCGATGCCTATGAAGTGCAGGGACAGTACCGCTACACCGAGCTGCTGGATGGCAACCCGGCACTGCCCTCCTGGCGCGCCAAGCGCATCGCGCTGCTGAACTGGTATCCGGACGCCGATGGTGCGTTCACCCAGGCCTCGCTGTTGGCCTCGCCGTACAAGAAAGGCACGGTGGCTGACATCGGTGGCTGGAACTTCTACGACGCTGACGCACCGGAAGACCTGGAGGTGCCGGTCAGCTGGACCTGGTCGCAGCCGATCCGTCGCCGCGACAGTGCCTTCTCACCCACCGCCAGCGTGGCCTATCGCTTCAGCGAGGACACGATGGTCTACGTGAAGTACGCCGAGGGCACCAAGCTTCCGAGCCTGTTCGAGACGACACTGGGCTTGTTCACCGCCGCCAAACCCGTCGGAGAGCTGAAGCCGGAGCGCGCGCGCAGTTGGGAAATCGGTGCCAGCACCGTCCACCATGACCTGTTCACCGCCGGCGATCGCCTGGCGCTGAAGCTGGCGTACTTCGATACGCGCATTGATGACCTGATCACGCGTGACTACCGCACGCTGTCGGCCGGCCTGATCCGCAACGTCGACCAGTTCAAGGTCTCAGGCATGGAGTTCCAGTCCAGCTATGACAGCGGCAAGGTATTTGCCGACCTGTCCGCGCATTACTACTTCAAGGCCAAGACCTGCGCCCCGGACATCGCCGCCGAGCGCCGGGCGTACGGTGCACAGCGCAACAATGATGAACTGGCCAGTACGCCCAACTGCGTGGACGGTGGCTTCGAGGGTTCCTACACCAATACGCAGAACCCGCCGCGCTACATGGTGAACCTGACGGCTGGATCGCGCCTGTTCGACGAGCGCCTGACCTTCGGCACCCGGGTGATCCACAACGCCGGCCCGATCAGCAGACTGGACAAGGACTGGAATGTCGGCCTTTCGGCGATCCAGCAGCTGTACCGGCCCACCACCCTGGTGGATCTGTTCGCCAGCTGGCGCTTCAGCGACCAGCTGTCGGTGGAGGCGAATGTGGACAACGTGACGGATCGTTACTATCTCGATCCGCTCGCCCTGGGCGTGATGCCCGCCCCGGGCCGTACCGCGCGCCTTGCGTTCACCTGGAGGTACTGATTACCTGCGCAGAGCGCCTTCGGTGGGTGCGGACCTTGGTCCGCACCGCCTTGCCGCGACCGCGGGCTTACAGCCCGGTCGCTGCCTTCACCGCATCTTCGTGCAGCGACTCGTTCAGTTCATCGACCACCGTGCTCCAGGCCGCATCGGCCTGCAGCGATTCGGCCAGGAACTGCCGCTGGCCATCGTTCCAGTAGGGCGCGTCGGCCACCGCCACGCCGGTAGCCAGCTGGTGGTCGCGGATGAAGCGGGCGATGCCCTCGGCGCTGGCATCCAGGCCCAGCTGCAGGAACAGGTTGGTCATGCGCGGTTCGGTGGTGATCATCATCGGTTCCCGGCGGGAAAGAGGGAGGGGCATTATCAACGCAAGCGGGCTTGGGGAAAGCCCTGCGCCACACGTCTACAGCAGGACCTCTCTCCCAGGTACCCTCCATGAACGCACACATCGCTCCTGAAGACAGCCGCAGCCTGCGCCTCAAGGCCGCCACACGCGACAGCCACGGCGCGCTGGACAAGCGCATCATGGCCGGTGACATCTTTGCCGATCTCGGCAGCTTCGCCCGCTTCCTGCGCGTGCAGTACCGCTTCCATCGCAGCATCGACCGGCTGTACGCCAGCCCGGCGCTGGAGGCATTGCTGCCGGGGCTGGCCGGGCGTCGGCGTCTGCAGCAGGTGGCAGCTGATCTGCACGACCTGGGGCAGGATCTCCCCGGCGCGGACATGGCGCCGTTGGCAGGTGACCTGCCGTTGCCGGTGGCGCTGGGGTGGCTGTACGTGGCCGAAGGCTCCAACCTGGGGGGCACGGTGCTGTACAAGATGGCCGCGCGGCTTGGCCTGGACCAAGGGTTCGGTGCCCGCCACCTGGCTGCGCACCCGGATGGCGCGGCCCGCCACTGGCGGGAATTCACCGCCGCGTTGGATGCGGTGCCCCTGAGCGCCGCGCAGGAACAGCAGGTGATCGATGCCGCCGATGCCGCGTTCCGTAGCGTGCATGGCCACGTTGAAATCGAGTTCGGCTGATGCCCGGGCTCTGCCTGCGGGCGATGCGCTGATGCGCTGGCTGTGGTTCGCGCTGGGCTGGATGATGGTCGGGCTGGGGGTGATCGGCGCGTTGCTGCCGGTGATGCCCACCACCATCTTCCTGATCCTGGCGCTGGGCTGCTTCGCGCGCAGTTCGCCACGGTTCGAGCAACGGCTGCTGGCACATCCTCGCTACGGCCCGCCGCTGCGGCTGTGGCGGGAACAGGGCGCGGTGTCGCGCCGGGGCAAGGCATTGGCCAGTGCCGGCATGGCGGTGGGGTTCGCCTTGTTCTGCTGGGGCGCGCACCCTTCCTGGCGGCTGCTGCTGGGCGTGGGGCTGTTCTTCGCGGTCAGCGCCGGCTATGTGCTCAGCCGGCCGGCGCCACGACTGGAGCCGCCCCAGAGTGTCGAACGTGGCGATGTCGGCGATCCACGCCGCTGTGGGCGTCGCTGGAATCGCTGAGTCCGGGTGAGGGGGTGGAACCGGGCCCACGCCCGGCTCCACCGATCCGCTACAGCAGCGGCACCAGCAGCAGCGCCACGATGTTGATGATCTTGATCAGCGGATTGATCGCCGGCCCGGCCGTGTCCTTGTACGGGTCGCCGACCGTGTCGCCGGTCACCGCGGCCTTGTGCGCTTCGCTGCCCTTGCCGCCGAAGTGGCCATCCTCGATGTACTTCTTGGCGTTGTCCCAGGCACCGCCGCCGGTCGTCATCGAAATCGCCACGAACAGGCCGGTGACGATCGTACCGATCAGCAGGCCCCCCAGCGCGCGTGGGCCCAGCAGCAGGCCGACCACCACCGGCACCACCACCGGCAGCAGCGAGGGCAGGATCATCTCGCGGATCGCAGAACGGGTCAGCATGTCCACGGCCTTGTCGTACTGCGGCTTGCCGGTGCCCTGCATGATGCCGGGGATGTCGCGGAACTGCCGGCGCACTTCCTCCACCACCGCGCCGGCGGCACGACCCACCGCCTCCATGGCCATCGCGCCGAACAGGTACGGAATCAGGCCGCCGATCAGCAGGCCGATGATCACCGTGTGGTCACTGAGGTCGAAGCGGAACTCCTGCCCGGGGTTCGCCGCCTGCAGGTTGTGCGTGTAGTCGGCGAACAGCACCAGCGCCGCCAGCGCCGCCGAGCCGATCGCATAGCCCTTGGTCACTGCCTTGGTGGTGTTGCCCACCGCGTCAAGCGGATCGGTGATGTCCCGGATCTCCGAGGGCAGTTCGGCCATCTCCGCGATGCCGCCCGCGTTGTCGGTGATCGGTCCGTAGGCGTCGAGGGCCACGATCATGCCGGCCATCGACAGCATGGCAGTAGCGGCGATGGCGATGCCGTACAGGCCGCCCAGCGCGTAGGCGCCCCAGATCGCGGCACAGACCGCCACCACCGGCAGCGCGGTGGACTTCATCGAGATGCCGAGGCCGGCGATGATGTTGGTGCCATGTCCGGTGGTCGACGCCTGGGCGACGTGCTGCACCGGCTTGTACTGGGTACCGGTGTAGTACTCGGTGATCCAGACGATCAGGCCGGTCAGGACCAGGCCGATGAGGGCGCAGCCATACAGCGCCAATGGACCGTGCACGTTGTCGGACATCAGCCCCGTGGTGATCGGGTAGAAGGCGATCGCCGCCAGAACACCCGACACGATCACGCCCTTGTACAGGGCCCCCATGATCGAGCCACCGGGCTTCACCTTGACGAACAGCGCGCCGATGATCGATGCGATGATCGACACGCCTCCCAGCACCAGCGGATACAGCACGGCGTTGGCGCCGGCTTCGGCGAGCATCAGGCTGCCCAGCAGCATGGTTGCGATCACCGTGACCGCGTAGGTTTCGAACAGATCGGCGGCCATGCCGGCGCAGTCACCGACGTTGTCGCCGACGTTGTCGGCGATCACCGCCGGGTTGCGCGGATCGTCTTCGGGAATGCCGGCTTCGACCTTGCCGACCAGGTCGGCGCCGACGTCGGCGCCCTTGGTGAAGATGCCGCCGCCCAGGCGCGCGAAGATCGAGATCAGGGAAGAGCCGAAGGCCAGGCCGACCAGCGCATGCAGCGCCTGGTCCATCTGCAGCCCGAGCCGCAGCAGCAGGGCGTAATAGCCGGCCACGCCCAGCAGGCCCAGGCCGACCACCAGCATGCCGGTGATCGCACCGCCACGGAACGCTACGTCCATCGCGGCGCTGATGCCGTTGCGTGCGGCTTCAGCGGTCCGCACGTTGGCGCGCACCGACACGTTCATGCCGATGTAGCCGGCAACGCCGGACAGCACCGCACCCACCGCGAAGCCGACAGCGGTGTACCAGCTCAGGAACACGCCTACGAGCACGAACAACACCGCGCCAGCGATGCCGATGGTCAGGTACTGGCGGTTCAGATAGGCGCGTGCGCCCTCCTGGATCGCGGTGGCGATCGCGACCATGCGCTCATTGCCGGTGGGTTGGCGCAGGATCCAGCGCGCCGAGACGATTCCGAACAGGATCGCGAGAATGGCGCAGCCCAGCGCCAATGACAGCCCGTGACGTTCCAGCATTAGACCCCTCCGCAGAATGGATGATGAGCATCCAGTGGCGATGAACTTCACCACGAGGGGGACGACGGGCTGCAGCCTGGAACCAACCCGTGCCGACCGTGGCGGTCGTCCGACGTATGGCGGTGTTCAGCATTCCCTGGTGGCCGCAGTATGCGTGCACATGCGCCCGGATGGTAGCGCCGTGCGTGGAAGGCGCAGCGCTTGCCCCTCCACCGACGCGCCTTTGCACCCTGTTAAGCCTTCCTCTGCAAGCCTGCGCTCAGTCCTGAAGGAGACCCTCCCATGCGTCTGTCCCTGTTGATGCTTGCCGCCCTTGTGCCGGCAATGCCTGCATCTGCCGCTGAGACCCCGGAACTGCAACGCGCGGTGGGTGCGCCGCAGGCGGTGGGAGCGGTACACACGCTGCGGCAGATTCCCGAAGCCTGTGCGCGGCTGGAGGGCGCCTTCACCGGCCAGGCTGCCGAGCCGTATCGATTCGCCGTGGTCCGTACCAGCGAGCAGTGCCAGCCGCGCGCTCGTTTTGTCGACTTCGCCAAGGCGCAGCCCGCTGTCGACAAGGGCTGGAAGCTCAATGACGTGATCCGCGTGCCCAGCGCGACGTGCCCGGCACAGCAGGCGGTGGTGCGGGTGTGGCGTCTGCCGGTCGACAACCGCCAGGCGCTGGACGGCCAGGGGCAGTCGCGCATCTATCTGGAAGAAGCAAAGAAGCAGGCCGCCGCCGGCAAGATTCCGCAGGTGACGATGTTCGCCGCGCAGCTGCAGGTGGAAGGCAAGGCCTGCAACTGACGCCGTCCGGCAGGGCGAAGCCACGCAGGGCGTGGATGTACTTCGGCGCGCACCGGTAGCGTCGGGCCATGCCCGGCGGAGAACCCGGTAGTGCTGGCCGCTGGCCGGCACCCCTGCCATCACTCGGCCAGCTTCGCACCGCGGGCCACCAGCAGGTCACGCAGTGCCGAACGATGGCAGTGCGCCTCATCCTCGCAGTAGCAGCCCACGCTGATGTCGGTGTGCTGCGACAGCGCGGCCAGCAGATCCAGCGCGTGGGCTGCGTCGGGCGCCTTCATCTCGGCACGGTAGCTGCGGAAGAAGGCATTCCAGTCGGCCGCGGTGGTCGCCCCGCGAGCCTGTTTCACCCGTTCCGCGCTGGGCGACAACGTCGGGAACCACACGTCGTACCAGTCCTGGCGGGCGAACTCGCTGCGTGGCACGCCGCGCGGCGGGCGGCGTACGGTGCCGATGCGCAGGCCTTCGCCCGGAACGCGCGGAGAACCGAGGCGGACGATCCGCAGGGCCATGATCGCAGTCAGACCTCGAAGGCCGGCAGCGTCTTCTTCACTGCCACGTTCTTCAGCGTCACATACTTCGGCAGGCCATCGGCGCCGTACGGCAGTGGCGCTTCGCCCTTGATCAGCGGTGACAGATAGGCGCGCGCCCGGGCAGTGATGCCGAAGCCGTCGCGCCGGATGAAGCCGGCTGGCATCTTCTTCTCGTGGTTGGCGATCTTCGACAGCGGCGCGGACTCGATCTTCCAGCGGTACGGTGCGTCGCTGCTGCGCACGATCACCGGCATCACCCCGTTCTGGCCCTTCAATGCCAGTTGCACGGCCGCCTTGCCCACGGCCTGCGCCTGGTCCCAGTCGGTGCGGCTGGCGATGTGACGTGCCGAGCGCTGCAGGTAATCGGGCAGGGCCCAGTGCACCTTCAGCCCCAACTGGTCCTTGACCCGGCCAGCGAGGTGCGCGGCGACGCCGCCCAACTGCGAATGACCGAATGAATCCTTGCTGCCGCCGGCATCGGCGACGAAGCGGCCATCCGCCGTGGCGATGCCCTCGGAGGCCACGACCACGCAGTACCCGACGCGTTCGACCACCGCCTTGACCTTGGCCAGGAAGGCCGCCTCGTCATAGGCACGTTCGGGCAGCAGGATGATGTGCGGGGCCTCATCGTCGCCATTGCCGGCCAGGCCTGCGGCAGCGGCCAGCCACCCGGCATGGCGGCCCATCGCTTCGTAGATGAAGACGCGGGTGGAGGTCTCGGCCATCGCCGCGACATCCAGCGCCGCCTCGCGCACCGACACCGCGGTGTACTTGGCCGCCGAGCCGAAGCCGGGGCAGGTGTCGGTAACAGCCAGGTCGTTGTCGATGGTCTTCGGCACGCCGATGCAGGTCAGGTCGTAGCCGGAGGCCTTGGCCAGCTGCGAGACCTTCAGCGCGGTATCGGCCGAGTCGTTGCCGCCGTTGTAGAGGAACCAGCGCACGTCGTGCGCGCGCAGGACCTGCAGCAGACGTTCGTAGCGCGCACGGTCGGCATCGAGCGACTTCAGCTTGAAGCGGCACGAACCGAAGGCACCACCCGGTGTATGGGCGAGGGCGCGGATGGCCGCCGCACTCTCCCTGCTGGTATCGATCAGCTCTTCGCGCAGGGCGCCCAGGATGCCGTTGCGGGCCGCCAGGACCTTGATGCCCTTGGCCCGGGCCTGTTCGATCACCGCCGCAGCGGTGGCGTTGATGACCGCGGTGACACCACCGGACTGGGCATAGAGGAGGGTACCGTTGCGCATGCTTCTACCTGCTCAGGGGAGGGACATTGCAGGGACATTACCCGGATGCGGTAAAGTGGCGCTATTGCGGTGCAGCGATACCGGACCGTCCGGGACGCGAACCTTCTTTGTTTTCAACACGTTGGAGTCAGGTCAATGCGATTGGTTCTGTTGGGACCGCCCGGTTCGGGCAAGGGGACACAGGCGACGCGCCTGAAGGACAAGCTGGGCATCGCCCATATCTCGACCGGTGACATGCTGCGTGCGGAGATCGCTGCGGGCTCGGAGCTGGGCAAGCAGGCGAAAGCGGTGATGGATGCCGGCAACCTGGTGTCGGACGAGATCCTGCTGGGCATGCTGGAGTCGCGGCTGGCCCAGGCGGATGTCGCCAAGGGCTTCATCCTGGATGGCTACCCGCGCAACGTGGCGCAGGCCAACGCGCTGGATGGCCTGCTGGCCAAGATCGGTCAGCCGCTGGATGCGGTGGTGCAGCTGGATGTGGCCACCGAACTGCTGGTCGAACGCATCGCCGGCCGCGCCAAGGAGCAGGGCCGCGCCGACGACAATCCCGAATCGGTGCGCCAGCGCCTGCAGGTCTACAACGACCAGACCGCGCCGGTGGTGGATTTCTATGCAGGCCGGGGCACCTTGGCCCGCGTCGATGGCGTCGGCGAGCTCGACGAGATCGAAGCCCGCATCCTGGCCGCGATCAAGGCCTGAACCACGCGCGCGGCCGGCTGCGGCCGGCATGCAGAACACAGGCCTGGTCCTTGCGGACCAGGCCTGTGTCGTTTTCATAGGTGCCAGCGGAGGGCTTGCTCAGGGCCCCGCAGCATGAGCTCCCTTGGGGATGGCCTCTTGGGGAGTAGGACCGGTTCGGGTACTGCGGCTGGCAACCCGAATTGTGTCCGGGTTCACAGAACATCGCTATCAGGAATTCCCTGACAGGTCGCTGGAGTTTTCTCACATCCGGTGTAGGACTTGTCTGACCCCACTACGGACATTGGCCCTATACAGTCGTGATCAGTCACAATCCTCGCTCATGAGCAGCGTACATATCCTTGCAATCGCCGGCACCTTCATGGGTGGCGTGGCCGCCCTGGCGCGGGAACTGGGCCATACGGTCAGCGGCAGCGACCAGGCCATCTATCCGCCGATGTCGACCCAGCTGGAGCAGCTGGGCATCACCCTGGACCAGGGCTACCGGGCCGACAGCGTGCCGGCGGGCACCGACCAGGTGGTGATCGGTAACGCGCTCTCGCGTGGCAACCCGGCCGTGGAGGCCGTGCTCGACGCCGGCCAACGCTACATCTCCGGCGCGCAGTGGCTGTCCGAGCAGGTGCTGCCGGGCCGCGACACGCTGGCTGTGGCCGGCACCCACGGCAAGACCACCACCACGACCATCCTCACCTGGCTGCTGGAGAACGCCGGTCGCGCACCGGGTTTCCTGATCGGTGGCGTGGCCGAGGATTTCGGCGTTTCCGCCCGCCTCGGCCAGGGTCGTGAGTTCGTGGTGGAAGCCGATGAGTACGACACCGCCTTCTTCGACAAGCGCAGCAAGTTCGTCCACTACCGGCCACTGGTCGCCATCCTCAACAATCTCGAATACGACCACGCCGACATCTTCCCGGACGTGGCCGCGATCCAGCGCCAGTTCCACCATCTGGTGCGCACCGTGCCGGCGCGCGGCCGCCTGATCGTCAACGGCGAGGACGTGCACCTGGCCGAAGTGCTGGCAATGGGCTGCTGGACGCCGGTCGAGCGTTTCGGATTCGATCCGGCGCTGGAATGGCATGCCGAACTGCTGGCCGCCGATGGCAGCGCCTTCCGCGTGCACCATCACGGGCAAGCGCTGGGCGATGTGCAATGGTCGCTGCTGGGGCGGCACAACGTGCTCAATGGCCTGGCTGCGCTGGCCGCTGCCCATGCGGTGGGCGTGGCACCGGCCGAGGTGATCCCGGCGCTGGCGCGCTTCCGCAGCGTCAAGCGGCGCATGGAAGTGATCGGCAGCCACGACGGCATCACCGTCTACGACGACTTCGCGCACCATCCCACCGCGATCGCCACCACCCTCGAGGGCCTGCGCGCCAAGGTGGGCGATGCACGCATCGTGGTGGCGATGGAACCGCGCAGCAATTCGATGCGGCTGGGCGCACATGCACACGCGCTTGCGCCCTCGCTGGCGCTGGCCGACGAGGTGGTGTTCCTGCATCGTCCCGAGCTGGCCTGGGACGCAGCGTCGGTGATCGCAGCGGTGCGCGGCCACGCGCACGCGGTACCCGATACCGACGCATTGCTGGCACAGCTGCAGGAGCGCGTGCACCGCGGTGACCACGTGGTGTTCATGTCCAATGGTGGCTTCGACGGCGCGCCGCGCCGATTCCTTGCAGCACTGCAGGCGCGATGAGCACGGACGCGTCACTGCCCCTGTTCCCGCTGCATAGCACCCTGCTGCCTGGCGCGGCGATCGGCCTGCGCGTGTTCGAGCGCCGCTATCTGGACCTGATCCGCGACAGCGGCCGCAGTGCGGAGGGATTCGGCGTCTGCCTGATCCTTGATGGCCAGGAGGTCGGTGCGCCGGCAACGCCGGCCGCCTACGGTGTGCAGGTACGCATCGAGGACTTCGATGTCGGCGCCGACGGCGTGCTGCAGCTGCGCCTGCGCGGTACCCGCCGCTTCCATGTCGAGCGCACCCGGGTGCGCGACAACGGCCTGGTGGTGGCCGATGTGCGCTGGTGCGAAGAAGACCCGGATGACGAGCTGCGTCCACAGCATGCGCTGCTGGCCACCGTGCTGGGTCACATCATCGAGCAGGCCGGCGAAGCCTACGCTCCGGCCAACCCTGCGTTGCTGGACCAGGCAAGCTGGGTCGGTTGGCGGCTGGCCGAGCTGCTGCCGTTGAGCGAACAGCAGCGCCTGCAACTGCTGCAGATGGACGATCCGCATCAGCGCCTGCAGCAGCTGCTGGGCTGGATGCCGTAAAGAATCATCCCGCGCGGTAGCGCCGGGCCACGCCCGGCGGCTCCTCACGGTGCGATGGTCTTCAACCGCAGTACCGGCAACCCGGTTTCGCCGTGCACATCCTCGCGTTGCGGCAGGTCCTGCACGGCGTCCTTCACCGCGTTCAAGGCTGGATCCACGCCGCGCAGCGGATGCCACATGCCGATCCACTGGAAGTGGCGCTCGTAGCGCAGGGTCTGTGCGCTGCCCAGCCACAGTGGCGTGTCGCCCGGCTGCAGCTGCACGGCGGCCGGCCACAGGCGCAGCACGTAGCGCTCGTCCGGACGCGCCCCCTGGCGCACCATCAGCAATGCTTCCACGCGCGTGTCCAGCGTTGCCGGCAAGACCGGCAGCTGCTCCGCACCGGTGTCCTTGTCCAGCATCAGCAATGCTTCCTGCCAACCGGCCTGCTCCTGCAGCGTCCAGCCACGTGCCTCCAGCTGTGCCTGCAACGGGGCCAGGGGACCGGCGACCTGCACATCGAGCGGCCAGCGCTGGTCATCGTCGAACTCGTTGCGGCGCGCCGGCAGCGCGGACCAGTCGTGCTGCCACCACGCTTGCATATCCATCGCCTGCGCGGCGGGCAGGGACGGCTCGAAACGTTCCAGCTTCACCGCGATGTTGCGCGGCGCATACCACATCGCGGCAACGGCGAAGACGCCGTAGAAAAGCCAGGCGACCGGTTTGACCCAGAACGACCGGTTGAACCGGCGGCGGTAAGCAATGCCCAGCACCAGCAGCCAGAACGTGCCGAACAGCATGCCGCCGATCACATCGCTCAGCCAGTGTGCGCCCAGATACAGGCGCGAGAAGCCGATCAGGCTGACCACGATGCCCGATACGAGGTACGGCCAGACGCGGGTGCGGCCGGGCATCTCGCGCGCGATCAGGACCGCGAAGAAGCCGAAGGTGATGGTGGCCATGGTCACAGACACCGACGGGAAGCCGAAGCCACTGCTGGCGTCGACCGGGCGGACCACATCCACGGTCGCGCCGAGCAGCAGGGTCAGGGCCAGGCCGAAGGCGAGCGCGGCCAGCCAGTGCGCCGCAGCCATCCAGCGCCGGCGCCAGATCAGGTAGCCCATCGCCGCGGCAGTGGCCGGCAGCAGTACCGGCCATGCGCCGAGCGAGGCCAGCGCCGCCATCGGGTAGTCGGCTAGCGGGTTGCGCAGCGCCAGCATGGCCTGGTGCACCAGCAGATCGACCGCAAGCGGTTCACCGTGCGCGACCACCAGGGTGAGCAGTGCGAACCAGCCCCAGCCGAGCAGCAGCAGCATCAGTGCCAGCATCGCCAACGGCACCGACTCGCGCCGCTTCGGGTCGAGCACGCCGACCGTGTAACGGCCCAGAGTCGGATGGCGGTTGGACCAGTCGAGCAGGCGCGACAGCCAATGATCCATGCGCGCGGCGGACCAGCGGTAGCCGTACAGCACGATCGCCCAGACCAGGCTGAGGATCACCGCGAGCAGGCCGACCACCACCACCAGGCGACCTGCCACGGCCGCGACCGCGTCATAGGCTTCGCCCAGGATCCAGCCTGGCGCCAGGAACAGCACGGCCCAGGAAATGCTGGCGATGCCGCTGGCCTGCATGTAGCGGCTGGCGGGCATGTTCATCATGCCGGCGATGGCGGGGACGAACGGCCGGATCGCGCCGACGTAGCGGGCCACCAGAATGCTCTTGAAGGCATTGCGGCGGAACAGGTTCTCGCCACGGTCCAGCAGTTGCGGGTAGCGACTGAACGGCCACACGCCGCGCAGGCGATCGCCCCAGCGGCGGCCGATCCAGTAGCTGATGCCGTCGCCCGCGAACGCACCCAGCGCTGCCGCAGCGACCGCGTACGGCCCGGAGATCTGGCCAAGGCCGATGAACACGCCCACGGCGAACAGCAGGGGCAGTGCGGGCACGATGGCGCCGAGAATGATGACCGCATCGCAGAACGCGATCAGAAAAATGACCGCGCCCGCCAGCACGGGATGAGCGGCAATCCACGCGAGGGTGGCGTCGATCCATGAAGAGTCCATTGCCCGATTATAAAGGCGTGAAGGTGACTGGCTCCCAGCCGCTTGCCGACCGTTTGCCACCGTCGGCATCGCCTAGAATGGCGCCATGCCGCATTCGCCAGACGTCCCACCACATGCATTGAAGGCCGACAGCTTCGGCCGCATCCTTCGTATGGAGGGCCCCGACGGGCCGTTCGTGCGCCGCGATCTGGGGGCGACGCCGTTGTGGCTGCGCCTGCCGGCGTGGTGGCTGGCGCGGCGCGAAGCACGCGCGCTGCGCCATATCCACGGCATGGCCGATGTCCCGCAGCTGATCGATTGGGATGGCCGCCACCTGGATCGCAGTTTCATGGCCGGCGATGCCATGTACCAGCGCCCGCCGCGCGGCGACCTCGCCTGGTTCCGCGCCGCGCGGCGCCTGCTGCAGCAGTTGCACCGGCGCGGCGTCGCCCACAACGACCTGGCCAAGGAGGCCAACTGGCTGGTCACCGACGATGGTCGTCCGGCGCTGATCGACTTCCAGCTGGCGGTGATCGGCAATCCGCGCTCGCGCTGGATGCGCCTGCTGGCCCGCGAGGATCTGCGCCATCTGCTCAAGCACAAACGCATGTATTGCCGCGAGTCATTGACGCCGGTGGAGAAGCGCGTGCTCAAGCGCACGTCGTGGGTACGCGAACTGTGGTTCGCCACCGGCAAGCCGGTCTACCGCTTCGTCACACGGCGCATCCTGCACTGGGAAGACAACGAAGGGCAGGGGCCGAAGCCGTGAGACGGTGGAACGTAGTGACCACGCTGCCGAGCGCGGCCAGCGTCCTGCATCCGCAGCTGGCGGGTGCGGGTTTCGTGCATGCCTGCCGCGTCGCCACCCATCGACAGGGGCGCAGTGCACTGCAGGCCTATCGCGACATGGCAGCGACGGTCCCCGCGTGGTTTGACGGGCTGATGGCGCTGCGCAACCAGGGCATGCGCCTGCTCGGGATGAAGGATCTGGGTTCGCTGCGTGCGGTGCAGGCTGCGCAGCATCCGAGTCCCGGGCAGCGGCTCGGCATTTTCACCCTGCAGTCGCTGCACGATGATGCCATCGTGCTGGAGGATGACGACCGGCACCTGCACGTGCAGCTGGCGCTGCAGTGGCAGGGTGACACGCTGGAAGTGGCGACGGTGGTGCATACGCACAACGCGTTCGGGCGCCTGTACATGCTGCCGGTGGACCCGATGCACCGGCTGATCGTGCCGCATCTGCTGCGCAGGCAGGTACGCGCGTACGGGTAGGCCGGGCCCGGCGGCACCCGGCGCCACCGGAGCGCTAGGGCGTTGCCGGCACCAGCTGCTGGCCAATGAAGTTCCGCTTGGCATCGAAGTCATAGCCGATCTGCAGCTGCCCCACATCCGGGCAGGCATGGCAGTCGCGCAGCGGCGTGCGGTACAGCAGGCGGATGCCGCCGCCTTCCAGTGGTGTGGTGCCTGCGGCCTGCGCCGGTGCGAACGGCGTCGCCTGCGGGTTGGCCTTCAGCACTGCCTGCACAGTCGGGTCGGCGCGCAGCGCATCGTCCAGCTGCACCGCATCGACATCGATGCGCTTGCCGCCTGCATCCACCAGACGCGTGCCTTGGTTGGTGTTGGCGCGGAAGGGATATTCAACCGTGGCCACGCCCAGTCCGTCATGCTCATGCCACGCGCTGACATAGGCCAGTTCGCCGCCGGTGGAAAGCTGCTCGGCGGCCGTGATTGCATCCGAGCTGGCGCCGCCGCTGCGCATCGCATCGCGCAGGCAGTCGCGCGTCGCCGCATCGCCTCCCTGACGGCAGGCGTTGAGATCGCCGTCCCACACCACCGCCTCGCTCCAGCGCATCCGGCCATCGGTCGCTGCCTTCTCCGCGCTGGGGGTGTCCGTGGCGACAGGTTCCTTGCCGGGCTCGGGCGAGCTGCCCTGGCAGGCGGTCATCAGGGCGAGTGCGAGGGCAGGCAGCAGCAGACGGGAACGGCGCATGGCGTGGACCTCGTGCGTTGACTGGAGGCCCGAGTATCGTCAAGACCGGGTGAACTCCGCGTCGGCGCGGCATACTAGCCGCTCATTGCATACGCTGGAGTCTGGAACGTGGGCAGTCTGCAGGGCAAGACCCTTTTCATCACCGGTGCCTCGCGTGGCATCGGCCTGGCGATCGCGCTGCGTGCCGCGCGCGATGGTGCCAACGTGGCCATCGCGGCCAAGTCGTCGGTGCCGAACCCGAAGTTGCCGGGCACCATCCACAGCGCTGCCGATGCGGTGAATGCGGCCGGCGGCCGGGGCCTGGCGTTGAAATGCGACATCCGCGAGGAAGAGCAGGTGCAGGCGGCCGTCGCCGCTACGGTCGATACCTTCGGTGGCATCGACATCCTGGTCAACAATGCCAGCGCGATCTGGTTGCGCGGCACGCTGGAGACACCGATGAAGCGCTTCGATCTGATGCAGCAGGTCAATGCGCGTGGCAGTTTCCTGTGCGCACAGGCCTGCCTGCCGTACCTGCGGCAGGCCCCGAATCCACACATCCTCACCCTGGCGCCGCCGCCGAGCCTGGAACCGAAGTGGTGGGGTGCGCATACCGGCTACACGCTGGCGAAGATGGGCATGAGCTTCGTCACCCTCGGCCTTGCTGCCGAGTTCGGGCCGCAGGGCGTGGCGGTCAATGCGCTGTGGCCGCGCACGGTGATCGCCACCGACGCCATCAACATGATCCCCGGCGTTGACGCGGCGGGATGCCGCACGCCGCAGATCATGGCCGATGCCGCGCATGCAGTGCTGGTACGCGAAGCCGCGGGTTTCCACGGCCAGTTCCTGATCGATGACGAGGTGCTGGCACAGGCCGGCATCACCGACCTGTCCGGCTATGCGGTGGATCCGTCGCGGCCGCTGCTGCCGGATCTGTTCCTCGACTGATCCGATGCGAGTGTCATGATCGGCCAACTGCGATAGAATTCGCGGCTGTAATCGTTTTCAACAAGGATGTGCGTAGATGCTCCGTCGTACCACTGCAGCGCTGCTCGCTGCGTCGTTGTCGCTTGCCCTGGTCGCCTGTGGTGGCAAGCCGCCCGCCTCGTCCGGCACGTCCGACAAGGCCGATGCCGCGCCTACGCAGGATGCCCAGCAGCAGCTGACCGCCAAGCTCAACGCCTATATCGGCTGCTTCAACGCGGTCGATTCCGAGGTGCATGGCAGCGCCCGCGCCTACACGGGCTGGATCAAGGATCTGGAGGCCGGTCCGAGCGGACGCGAGACCCGTGTGTACGGACCAAGCGAGATCGACGACTACGACATGAAGCAGTGCGACGCACCGATCACCGAGGCGATCGCGGCCCAGCCCGCGCTGCCGGAACTCGATGCGGCGGCTGGCCGCTACCTGCAGGCGCTGAAGGCACTGGTGCCGGTCAGCCATGAGGCACACGACTACTACGAGCGCCAGGATTACGAGGACGACCAGTTCGCCAAGGGCAAGCAGCTGCACGCGCCGCTGATGGCTGCGTTCAAGGCCTTCGCCGGCGCCAGCGAAACGTTCAACGTTGAACTGGAACGCCAGAACGATGCTGCCCAGCGCGAGCACCTCAAGGCGCTGGAACAGGCCGAGGGCCGCACCCGCGAGTACTACCGGCTGGCGATGATGCTGGAAGCGAAAGCGATCATGGACATGATGGGCGACGACGATTTCGATCCGGCGCAGGCCGATGAACGGCTGCAGGCCTTCAATCGCATTTCCGACGAAGCACATGCCAAGGTGGCCGATCAGGAGCCGGGCAAGCTGGACTGGAACAGCTTCGAGCGCGAAGCCGAGAACTTCCGTCGCGAGGGCAAGGAGCGCCTGCAGCGGGTCAGCAGCAAGACCCCGTACAACGACTTCGAGCGGCGCATGCTGGATTCGCCGTCGATGGCCCCGCGGGGTTCGGCCGGGCGACTGCTGCATGTCTACAACGCGCTGGTGTTCCAGAGCAACCGGCAGTAGATCCGGGTGACAGTCCAGTGTGCCGACGCACTGGTCAGTGCCAGCAATCAGATGCGCTGAGGCGGGAGCGGCGGCAGGCTGCTCACCGCCCCGCGCAGGTACGGGTCAGCGGTTGAAGGCTTCCGGCAGCGCGTTGCCGCAGGCCCGGCAGTGGCGTGCATCCGGTTCGTGGCCTTCCAGCCCGCAGTGCGGGCAACCCCGGGCATCGCGGCGTGCCGCCAGCTCGGCCTCGCGCATGGTGCTGGCCAGTTCAGCGGTGTAGATGCCGGTGGGCACGGCAATGATGCTGTAGCCGATCAGGATCAGCACGGACGTGACGAAGCGGCCGAGCACGGTCTGCGGCACGATGTCGCCGAAGCCGACCGTGGCCATGGTCACCACCGCCCAGTACATGCTGGCAGGAATGTTGCTGAAGCCGTTTTCCGGTCCTTCGATCACGTACATCAGCGCGCCGGCGATGATGGTGATGGTGATCACCGTGAACAGGAACACCAGGATCTTCCGCCGGCTGCGCCACAGCGACTGCATCAGCACGCCGCTTTCCTCGATGTAGCGGGTCAGCTTGAGGATGCGGAACACGCGCAGGATGCGCAGTGCGCGCACCACCAGCAGGCTCTGCGCGCCGGGGATGAACATCGACAGGTACGCGGGCAGGATCGAGAGCAGGTCGATGATGCCCCACACGCTCACGGCATAGCGCAGCGGGCGCTTGACCACCGCCAGCCGCAGCAGGTACTCGGCGGTGAAGATGAGGGTGAAGCCCCACTCGAGCACGTACAGGCTGGTGGACCACTCGGCGTGCAGGTGCTGCACGCTGTCGATCATCACCACCAGGATGCTGGCGATGATGGTCACCACCAGCAGCAGGTCGAAATTGCGCGAGGGCCGGGTATCGTGCCGGTAGATGATGTCGAACCACTGGCGGCGCCAGCCGGTTTCGGTGGCGGGGTTCAGCTGGGGGGCGGAGAACGGTCGCATGGGCGCATTGTGCCGCAGGGGTTCCGGCGCGAGAATGGGCATTCCTGAATCCTGCCGACTGCCATGACCGCCGCGACCGACCCGCTGATCTCCCTTTCGCACTACTACCTGCCGGTCTACAAGCCTCGCCAGGTGGTGCTGGAGCGTGGCCAGGGCGCCCGCGTGTGGGACAGCCAGGGCCGTGAGTTCATCGATCTGGCGGCCGGTATCGCCGTGTGCGGCCTGGGCCACAACGACCCGGATCTGGTGGCGGCACTGGTCGAGCAGGCCGGCAAGCTCTGGCACACCAGCAATGTGTTCTACAGCGCACCGCCGCTGCACCTGGCGGAAGAGCTGGTGAAGGCCAGCCGCTTCGCCGAGCGCGTGTTCCTGTGCAATTCCGGCGCCGAAGCCAATGAAGTGGCGATCAAGATGGTGCGCAAGTGGGCCTCCAGCCAGGGGCGGCCGGCTGACAAGCGGGTGATCATCACGTTCCGCGGCAGCTTCCACGGCCGCACCCTGGGCGCGGTGACCGCCACCGCCCAGCCGAAGTACCAGGAAGGCTATGAGCCGCTGCCCGGTGGCTTCCGCTACATCGACTTCAACGACGAAGTGCAGCTGGAAACGGCGATGGCCGCGGGCGACGTGGCGGCGGTGATGCTGGAGCCGGTGCAGGGGGAGGGTGGCGTGATGCCGGCCAAGTCCGGTTTCCTCAAGCGCGTGCGCGAGCTGTGCGACCAGCACGGCGCGCTGCTGGTGCTGGATGAGATCCAGGCGGGCATGGGCCGTACCGGCACGCTGTTCGCGCACTGGCAGGATGACGTGGTGCCGGACATGGTCACCCTGGCCAAGGCGCTGGGAGGCGGCTTCCCGATCGGCGCGATGCTGGCCGGCCCGAAGGTCGCCGAGACCATGCAGTTCGGTGCGCACGGCACCACCTTCGGTGGCAATCCGCTGGCTGCTGCCGTCGCCCGCGTAGCGCTGCGCAAACTGTCCTCGCCTGAGATCGCCGCCAATGTCAGCCGCCAGTCGAAGGCGCTGCGCGATGGTTTCGCCCGCATCAGCGAGGAATTCGGCGTGTTCAGTGGCGTACGCGGTCGCGGCCTGATGCTGGGCGCGGTCCTGGCCAAGGACTTCGCCGGGCAGGCCGGTGCCATCCTCGATCACGCGGCCGAACACGGCCTGCTGACCTTGCAGGCCGGTCCGGACGTGCTGCGCTTCGTGCCGTCGTTGAACATCACCGACGAAGAAGTGGCCGAAGGCCTGAAGCGCCTGCGTGCCGCTGTTGCGGCGTTCGTCGCCGCACGCTGAAGCCTTGGCGCTGACCCCGTTGCCGCGGAATCGCTGTAGAGCCGAGCCCATGCTCGGCTCATCTCCACGTCAGGCAACAGCAGCCGAGCATGGGCTCGGCTCTACAGCGGTCACGTGATCCGGTAGCGTTTCAACACCTTGCCCAGCCCACGGCCATCGTGCACCGTTTCCGCGTGCAGCCCAGCGGCGCGTGCGCCGCGCACGTTGGCGAACAGGTCATCGACGAACAGCGTGTGCGCAGGCGCTGCATCAAGCATCTCCAGCGTGCGCAGGAACACCTCCGGCGCCGGTTTGCGCAGGCCGAAATCGGCGCTGCAGAACACGCGACCCAGCAGGGCAGGGAACAGCTCCGGCAGCAGGGAAGGCAACGCCTGCTTCATCAGCGCGCCATTGTTGGTCAGCACCGCCATCGGCAGCTGCAGGGCCTGCAGCCGTTGCAGGACTGCGCGCTGCGGATGGCTCGCGGCTTGCCGCGCTGCGGTCCAGGTGTCCACGTCGATGGTCCTGTGCAGAAGCTCTCCCAATCGCGCCAGATAGGCAGGGCCGCCCAGCGAGCCATTGTCATGCGCGGCTTCCAGCCCGCTGTCGTACAACGCGGTCTGCACGGCCTGCGTCGGAACCCCCAGCGCCTTCGCCAGATGCAGCACGCGTTGCGCGCGCTGGTAATGCACCAGCACGCCGTCTACATCCAGCAGCAACAGGTCGATCCGCATCGGCCGAGCATGCCATTGCGGCAAGTGTGCGGGAAACCCTGGAGCGGGCATGCGACAGACGGTCGCAGACGCGGCCACAGGGGGCTGCCTAGAATGGCGCTTGAATCCGCAGGAGAGGCAACGATGAAGGCTTGGATGGTGGCAGTGGGACTGGGCGCGCTGATGCTGGCGCCGTCGGCGATGGCGCGTGTGTGTGCGGTGAGCATCGACAGCACCGACCAGATGAGCTTCAGCAGCCGCGAGATCAAGGTCGCCGCCGACTGCACCGCCGTGGATCTGACCCTGCGCCACACCGGCAAGTTGGCCGCCACTGCCATGGGCCACAACTGGGTGCTGACCCGCAGTGCCGATTACCAGCCGGTGGCGATGGCGGGCATGCGCATGACCCTGGCCGACAGCTACCTGCCGAAGGCCGACAAGCGCGTGTTGGCGCACACCAAGGTGATCGGCGGCGGCGAGACCACGCGCGTGCGCTTCTCTACCCAGGGCCTGCAGAAGGGCGGTGACTACACCTTCTTCTGCTCGTTCCCCGGCCACTTCGCGATGATGAAGGGCACGTTCGTCTTTGGTTGATGCCGTTTGCAGCGTCGCACCATGCTCGACTGCTCTTTTCCGCGCTGCGTACGATGAGCCGGGCATGGCTCGGCTCTACACGTTGCAGTAGATCCACGCCAGGCGTGGATACGGTGCAAGGGAGTGCCAACCAAGGTTGGCACCTGCCATGGGCAGGGCTCAGCCCTTGGCGGCCTTGAACGCCACGCGTGCAGCGGCCAGCGTCGCTTCGATCACCGCATCGTCGTGCGCACTGGACAGGAAGCCGGCCTCGTACGCCGACGGCGCCAGGAACACGCCCTGGTCCAGCATGGCGTGGAAGAAGCGGTTGAACGCCGGAATGTCACAGGCGGTGGCCTGCGCATAGGTCTCCACCTTCTCGCTGGTGAAGAACAGCCCGAACATCGCGCCGACCCGGGTCGTGGTCACGGCCACTCCGGCGTCTGCGGCCGCAGCTTCCAGGCCCTCGCACAGGCGTGCGGTGCGCTCGGCCAGGTCGGCGTGGAAGCCGGGCTGCTGGACCAGTTCCAGCATTGCCAGGCCGGCCGCCATCGCCACCGGATTGCCGCTGAGCGTGCCGGCCTGGTAGATCGGGCCGGCGGGGGCGATCTGCTGCATCAGGTCGCGGCGACCGCCATAGGCGCCCACCGGCATGCCGCCGCCGATGATCTTGCCGAAGGTGGTCAGGTCCGGCGTGATCCCGTAATGCGCCTGCGCGCCGCCGAGCGCCACGCGGAAGCCGGTCATCACTTCATCGAAGATCAGCAGTGCGCCGTGTTGCGTGCACAGCTCGCGCAGGTGCTGCAGGTAGCCGTCGCGCGGCGGGATGCAGTTGGCGTTGCCCACCACCGGTTCGATGATCAGGCCGGCGATCTCGCTGCCCTGTGCCTCGAACAGTGCGGTGGCGGCGTCGAAGTCGTTGTAGGGCAGGGTCAGGGTGAGTTCGCTCAGGCCTGCCGGAACGCCCGGTGAGGTGGGCACACCGAGGGTCAGCATGCCGCTGCCGGCCTTGACCAGGAACGAGTCGCCATGGCCGTGGTAACACCCTTCGAACTTGACGATGCGGTTGCGCCCGGTGGCACCGCGCGCCAGGCGGATCGCCGACAGGGTCGCTTCGGTGCCGGAGTTGACCATCCGCACCATCTCGCAGGACGGCACCAGGCGGGTGATGGTCTCGGCCATCGTCACTTCGGCGGCGCACGGCGCGCCGAACGAGAGGCCCTGTTCGACGGCCTTCTTCACCGCCTGGCGTACGGCCGGATGATTGTGGCCGACGATCATCGGACCCCAGGAACCGACATAGTCGATGTAGCGGTTGCCGTCCACGTCGTACAGGTAGGCGCCATCGGCGCGCTCGACGAAGAAGGGCTCGCCGCCGACCGACTTGAACGCGCGGACCGGCGAATTGACGCCGCCCGGCAGCAAGTGCTGGGCACGGGAGAACAGGGCGTGGGACTGGTCGTGGTTCATCGGGTTTCCTGGGTGTTACCGGAACTGGGCGAGGTAGGCGCGCTGGGTGGCGACCGGGTCCGGTGCGGCGTAGATGCCGCTGACCACGGCCACCAGGTCGGCGCCGGCCTCGATGAGGGGACCGACATTGTCCGGCGTCAGGCCGCCGATCGCCACCCGCGGTACGCCCAGTGCGCCGCTCTGCCGCAGCAGATCGATGTGGGCACGGCTGGTGGTGATCTTGGTGGTGGTCGGAAAGAAGGCGCCGAAGGCCACATAGCTGGCGCCAGCGGCTGCGGCGGCCTCGGCGTTGGCCAGCTGGTCGTAGCAGGAGGCGCCGATGATGGCGTCGGCACCGAGCAGGGCGCGCGCGCTGGCGATGTCGCCGTCGGTACCGCCCAGATGCACGCCGGCTGCGCCCAAGGCCCGGGCCAGTACCGGGTCATCATTGACGATCAGCGGCACGCCGTGCTCTGCGCACAGCGCCTGCAGTGCGGTGGCCTGTTCCAGCCGCAGCGCGTCGCTGGCGGTCTTGTTGCGGTACTGCAGCCAGGTGGCGCCGGCGGCCAGCAAGGGCGCGGTGCGGGCCAGCAGGCGTGCGGTGTCGGGCTCATCCGGGGTGATGAGGTAGACGCCACGGGGCGCCGGGGAAGCAGAGGTCATCGATGGCTACCGGTGAGTGGACCGCGATGGGACAATGGCGGCCCGTGAATTCAACCCCGATTATCCGATGAGCGACGCCACCCCCACCACCCTGCGTACCTGGATGTGCGTGGTCTGCGGCTTCCTTTACCACGAGGCCGACGGCCTGCCGGAAGAGGGCATTGCGCCGGGCACGCGCTGGGAAGACATTCCGGACACCTGGACCTGCCCGGACTGCGGCGTTACCAAGGCCGATTTCGAGATGGTCGAGGTCGATTGACGGACGTGGGGCGGGCCGCAGGTCCGCGCACCGACCGCCTCAATGCAGCCGTGGCATCGGCCCGCCCAGATCGATCAGCTTCTCGCGCAGCCACTGCGCGTCGCTGGCCTCGGGATTGCGCTTGAGGTACTGCCCCAGATCGTGCAGGGCTCCCGTCAGGTACTCCAGCTGCAGGTAGGCCAGGCCCCGGTCGCGCAGGGCGTCGTCCTGCTCCGGCGCCAGCTTCAGCAGGCGGTCGGCACTGCGCGCGGCACGGTCCCATTCACCGGCCTCGGCATACACGCCGTGCAGGTTGCGCAGCATCCGCATCAGGATCGCGCGGGACGGTGCCGGATCGAGAATCTGCGCCAGCACCTGGTCGTCGGGCATCTGCCCGCCCAGATGTGACTTTGCGCGCTCCCGCAGTTCGTCCACATCCAGCGGCCGACCGCCGTTGAACGGGTCCATCACCAGGACACCGTCATCCACCGGCAGGCGCACCAGGAAGTGGCCGGGGAAGGACACGCCGTCCAGCGGAATGCCCAGCCGCCGCGCGACCTCCATCTGTACCAGCGCCAGCGAGATCGGATTGCCGAGCCTGCGCTCGAATACCTGGTTGAGATAACTGTTGCGCGGATCGTAATACTCGTCGTGGTCCCCGCTGTAGCCCAGTTCGTCGAACAGGTGGCGATTGATCGCGGCCATTTTCAGCGGACTGCGCTCGATGCTGTCCACTTCGGCGCGAAGGTGGTCGACATGGCTCTGGATCAGCGCGTCGTAGGTGGACGGCTGCAGATCCGGATATTCATCGCGCGCGATCAGCAGCGCGGTCGGCAACAACGGCAGCGCCTCGTCTTCGAGGTCGGCCAGTGCATCCCAGTCGGGGAGTGTGATCCGGTCCGGCATGGTCACAGACTGGCGGCAATCGCAGACGGATTCAAGCGGTGTGGCGTGAAAAATCCAGGGGTCAGATCCCGTCCGCGTGCGAAAGGGATCCGACCCCGACCGGGGTGCCGGCCGGCCGCCGGGCCGCGTGGGCCTACTTCTCGATGCCCGGGCCGAAGGTCAGTTCGGTACCATCCTTCAGCTTGAGCTTCTCGGCCTGGCCGGCGTTGAGTTCCAGCACGTACCGGGCCGGGCCGCCGCTGGGATAGGGCGGGCACATGTCGCCGGCCGAGCAGGGCGGCACGTCGCGCTGCTGGCTCACCAGCCTGCGCTGGCTGTCGAAGTACAGGATGTCCAGCGCGATCTTGGTGTTCTTCATCCAGTACGCCTGCATTTCCTCGCGGTCATGGATGAACAGCATGCCGTGGTCAACGGGCATCTGGTCGCGGAACATCAGCCCGCGTGCGCGGGTCTCATCATTGGTTGCCAGCTCCACGTGGTAGCGGGCGCCGTCCAGTTCGACCCAGTGACGGGCCGCATCGGTGGCACAGCCGGCCAGGGCCAGCAAGGGAAGCATCAGCAGCGAACGCAGCAGCGACATCGTCAGGATCCTTCGCGTGAGGGTCAGAGCACGACCGGCGGTTCGCCGCCGATGATCACCACGTCGGCACGGCGACGGGCAAACAGGCCGACGCAGACCACGCCCGGCAGCTGGTTGAGTTCGCGCTCGAGCTTTTCCGGATCGGTGATCTGCAGGTTGTGGATGTCCAGGATCTGGTTGCCGTTGTCGGTGACCACGCCCTCGCGCCAGGTCGGCTGGCCCCCGGTCATGTCGCGGATCTGCCGGGCCACCAGGCTGCGTGCCATCGGAATCACTTCCACCGGCAGCGGGAACCTGCCCAGCACCGGGACCTGCTTGCTCGGGTCGACGATGCAGACGAAGCGCTCGCTGGCCTCGGCAATGATCTTCTCGCGGGTCAGTGCAGCGCCACCGCCCTTGATCAGGCACTTGCCGGGATCGCACTCGTCGGCGCCGTCGACGTACAGCGACAGGTTGCCGGTGTGGTTCAGCTCGATCACCTCGATCCCGTGCTGCTTCAGGCGCGCGGTGCTCTGTTCCGAGCTGGACACCGCACCCTTGATGCGATGCTGGATGCGCGCCAGCGCATCGATGAAATAGGCGACGGTGGAACCGGTGCCGACACCGACGATCATGCCGTCTTCGACGTACTCGATGGCTTTCTCGGCGGCCAGGCGCTTGGCTTCGGACATGGGAGCAACTCTCAGCAGGGAATCAGGATTTCTTTTCCAGCGACAGCAGCAGCTTCCACTGCGCGGCGGTCACCGGGAACACCGACAGCCGGTTGCCCTTGGCAACCAGCGGGAAGCCCTCGCCCAGCGCTTCAGCGTGCAGCTTGATCTCGTCCAGCGCGATCACCTGCCTGAGCTTGCGGTCGAAGGCCACGTCCACAAGCATCCAGCGCGGGTTCTCGCGCGTGCTTTTCGGGTCGTGGTAGTCGGATCGGGGGTCGAACTGGGTATCGTCCGGGTAGGCCGGGCTGGCGACCGTGGCCAGGCCGACGATGCCGGGGACCTTGGTATTGGAGTGGTAGAACAGGATGCCGTCGCCGACCTGCATGCCATCGCGCATGAAGTTGCGCGCCTGGTAGTTGCGTACCCCGTTCCACGGCTCGACCTTGACCCGGGCCAGGTCATCGATGGAGAAGGCGTCCGGTTCGGACTTCATCAGCCAATAGCGCTTGCGGGCGGTCATGCGTTCACGGGGGCAGCGGAGGGGAACAGGGTGCCGGCTTCGGTGCAGATCGCATCCACCGGCACGTCCCACGACGCCACCGGCAAGGACTCGACCTGCTGCACCGCGAAGGCAGCACCGACCAGCCAGGGCGGCGCCGGCCGGTCGTGGCGGCAGGCGAAGCTGCGATCATACCAGCCGCCCCCCATGCCCAGCCGCCGGCACTGTGTGTCGAAACCCACCAGCGGGGTCACTACCAGCGCCATCTGCGCCGGTTCCAGCGTGTCTTCCACGGCCACGTCCGGTTCCGGAATGCCGTAGCGGTTGCCGGTCAGGGGCTGACCGGGCCGCCAGGGCGCGAAGCGCAGCGTGTCGCCGGCCAGCACCGGCAGGCAGTAGGAGAGTCCATCGGGCAGCTGCAGCTGCCAGCGATGCAGCGCGATCTCACCGTCCAGCGCCCAATAGCCGGCAACGTGGCCGTGAAGCGGCGCAAACGGCAACGCCAGCAGCCCATCGGCAAGGGCATCGGCGGCGGCGATGCGCTCGCTGGCGGAAAGGTCGCGGCGGCGTTGCCGCAGGTCGTGGCGCAGGGCCTGGCGCGGGTCGGTCATGGCAGCGTGCGGCAAGGAACAGCCGTCATTGTGCCGGAAAGAACAAGGGCGACGCCCGAAGACGCCGCCCTTGCTGGAATATTGCATTCTCCGCAATGTCGATGCATGCGAAACGACCTTGAACCCGGGGGCTCAAGTGGGAACGCTGGAGAACCATCGGGCTTCCCGCTACAAGGCGGACCTGCACTCCCGGCGCTGTCGCGCTCCCGGTGTCGTTCTTAAGGGACAAGGCGAATGTTTGCACATGCCGTCGAGTACCGCAGAGAACGCAGGGCCATTATAGCGGCCGGTCCTGATCTGGATAGGCCGTTCGTCGGCAACAGTCCGTGCCAATTCAGAAATGAGAAGACGCGTGTCGCGCGATCTGTCAGGGATTGCCGTCGATGGCGCGGTCCAGCCGCCGGTTCAGGTCGGCCAGCGTCTGCTGCAGGGCCACGGCCTGGCGGGCGTTCTCGTCACGCAGCAGCTGCAGTTCATGGGCCAGGTTCAGTGCCGCCAGGACCGCGATGCGGTCGACCGCCGCCATGCGGTTGCTGCCACGGATCTCGCGCATCCGTGCGTCGAGCAGGCGCGCGGCCGCCATCAGGCTGTCGCGTTCATCGGCACCCACGCCGACGGTGTACTCGCGGTCGAGGATGCGGACGCTGACCGGTTCGGCGCTCATGTGTGCTGCTCCAGGGATTTGAGCCGGCTGATCATCGCTTCCACCCGCGAGCGCGCCTGTTCGTTCTTGGCCAGCAGCGTCGAGCGCTCGGCCACCAGCTGTTCCTGCTGGTGGCGCAGGCTGCGGTTCTCTTCGGCCAGGCGCTGGTTGCGTTCAAGCAACGCTTCCACGCGGGCGGCGAAGTCCTGCAGCTGGGCAAGGGGATCGGCGGGTTCCATGCAGGCACGATAGGCAAGCCGGGTCTGGGCGGTCAAGCGCTGTCGCAGCAGGCCCCGATGGCCACGGGGAGGTCGCTATCGGGTTGCTACACTACAGGGCTCACGGGCGCGCGCGTGCGCGCTCGGGGTTTCCTTCTCCGAACGAGCCGCACGATGACCGAACTTCCCTCCGTCGACGACGTTTCCCGCGCCAGCCAGGACCTGGGCCTGGGCGCCACCGCTGCCGAGCTGCATGGCGGCCTGTGCGGCTGGCTGGCCGCCGGTGGAGCTCCCGGCAACGACTGGCCGGCGCGTGTGCTGGCCGACGACAGCCTGCCGCCGGTGGCGGCCGACAGCGCCCTCGGGCAGTTGTTGCAGGCCACCATCAAGCAGCTGGAGGACCGCGATTTCGCGTTCGAGCTGCTGCTGAGCGACAGCGAGGACGTGGCTGCGCAGGCCGACGCCATGTTCAGCTGGACCCGCGCCTTCCTGGGTGGATTCGGACTGGGCAGTGGCGGCCGTCGTCCGGCCCTGTCCGAAGAGGGCGAAGAGGCGCTGACCGACATGGCCAGCCTGGCGCGTGCTTCCAGCGAGGATTTCGAGGCAGGTGGCGAGGACGACGATGAGGCGCTGTCGGAGATCGAGGAATTCATCCGCGTGGCGGTGCTGCTGCTGCACGGCGATGTGGTGCTGGCCGCGCGCCACCGGCAGCGCCTGAACTGATGGACATCAAGCAGCGCACCGGCATCGCGGCCGGCGAGTACAAGCGTCGTCGCCGGCAGCTGATGGACATGGCCGGCGAAGACGCCATCCTGGTGCTGCCCGCCGCGTCCGAGAAGGTGCGCAGCCTGGATACCCATTACCCGTACCGGCAGGATTCGGACTTCCAGTACCTGAGCGGCTTCCCGGAGCCGGAAGCCGTGCTGGTGCTGATTCCCGGGCGTCGTCACGGCGAGGCGATCCTGTTCTGCCGCGAACGCGATGCCGAGCGCGAGGCCTGGGACGGCAGCCGCGCCGGCCAGGAAGGCGCCGTGGCGCAGTTCGGCATGGACGATGCCTATCCGATCGACGATCTGGACGACATCCTTCCGGGCCTGCTGGAGGGACGCTCGCGCGTCTACTACCACTTCGGCCGTGATGCGGACTTCGACCTGAAGCTGATCGGCTGGGTCAACCGTGTCCGCTCCCAGGTGCGCCACGGTGCGCAGCCGCCGCACGAGTTCCTGGAGCTGGGCCACCTGCTGCATGAGCAGCGCCTGTTCAAGTCCGGCGCGGAGGTGGCGCTGATGCAGCACGCCGCCCAGATCAGCGTGCGTGCGCACCTGGCAGCGATGAAGGCGGCGAAGGCGGGCATCCATGAGTACGAACTGCAGGCCGAACTGGAGCGCGTGTTCCGTGCCAGCGATGCGGTGCCGGCGTACTGCAGCATCGTCGGCGCCGGCCGCAACGGGTGCATCCTGCACTATCGCGACAACAACGGGCGTGCGCGCGACGGCGAGCTGGTGCTGATCGATGCGGGTGCTGAGTACCGTGGCTACGCCAGCGACATCACCCGTACCTTCCCGGTGAACGGGCGCTTCAGCGCCGAGCAGCGCGCGCTGCATGATCTGGTCGGCCAGGCCCAGGCGGCGGCGCTGGCCCAGGCCCGGCCCGGCGTACCCTACGAAGCCGGCCACCTGGCGGCGGTGCAGACGCTGACCGAGGGCCTGCTGCGGCTCGGCCTGCTGAAGGGCACGCTGGAGAAGAATCTCTCCGAAGGCCTGTACCAGCGCTTCTACCGGCACAAGACCGGCCACTGGATCGGGCTGGATGTGCACGACGTGGGCGACTACCGCCTGGCCGGTGACTCGCGGCTGCTGGAGCCGGGCATGGCGTTCACCATCGAGCCGGGCCTGTACATCGGCGTGGACGATACGACGGTGGAGCCGCGCTGGCGTGGCATCGGCATCCGCACCGAGGACGATGTGCTGATCACCGACGATGGCCATCGCGTGCTGACCGAAGGGCTGGCGCGGAGTGCGGACGAGATCGAAGCGGTGATGGCGGGTTGAGGGTTGCCGGCAGGGCTTGCAGCCCTGCACCTGCTCAATGCAACGGCCAAAGCCAAAGCGGGCATTCCGAGGGATGGCGGGGCACTGTGGATTTGCGGGGACGCCGTGAACCCGTCCATGGGGGCTTGGTCGCGGCATCCATGCCGCTCACACCCCGCAAATCCACAGTGCCCCGCCTTCGACAGCTGGCCGGTGGCTGTTGGTAGGTGTCGACCTTGGTCGACACAGAGCGAGCGCAGCGAGCGACCCGCTTTTGCTTTTCTTTCTTCTTTTCCGTGATTGGATGCGCGCAGAAGACTGTCAGAGGTGGGGCGGGGGGGCATGCAGGGACGTACTTGCAGCGTCCCCTGCATGGCCTACCCGCCCCGCCCAGCGCGCATCACGCATGATGCCAGTCGACTAACAGTCGACTCTACCTTTGAGGCCAACCACGAGGGGCTCAGCCGTTGGCTGCCGCAAACTCCGGTCGCGTCAGGTTGTCCGCTTCGCCATCGGTGCACAGCACTTCGTCCTCGATGCGGATGCCGCCATACGGACGGAAGAAGTCCACGCGCTCCCAGTTGATCGCATCGCCATGGCCGGCGTCCTTGACCTCGTTCAACAGCATGTCGATGAAGTACAGGCCCGGCTCGATGGTCACCACCATCCCCGGTTCCAGCACGCGGGTCAGACGCAGGTAGGGATGACCCGCCGGACGTTCGATCCGGCCGCCTTCGTCGCTGGCGGCGAATCCGGCCACGTCATGCACCTGCAGGCCGATCAGATGGCCGATGCCGTGCGGGAAGAATGCGGCGCTGACGCCGGTTTCCAGCGCGGTCTGCGGCGATACCCTGATGACGCCGAAGTCCTTCAGAACGCCCATCAGCGACAGATGCGCGTCCACGTGCAGCGTCCTGTAATCAACGCCCGGGCGCACCGCCGCGCACATCTGCTGCTGGGCGGCATCGACGGCAGCAATCATCGCAGCGAATTCGTCGTGGCCGTGCGCCGCGTAGGTACGGGTGATGTCGCTGGCGTAGCCGTGCGCGCTGGCGCCGGCATCGATGAGGAAGCTGCGCAGCGGCTGCGGTGCCTTGCGGCCCAGTTCGGTGTAGTGCAGAACGGCGGCGTGCTCGTTCAGCGCCACGATGTTGCCGTAGGGCAGTTCATTGGCGTCCTGGCCCACCGCCTGGCAGTACGCCATGTGGATGCTGAACTCGTCGGCACCGTTGCGGAACGCGGCTTCGGCGGCGCGATGGCCGCGCACGCCCAGCACCTGTGCCTGGCGCATCAGGGCGATCTCGTAGGGCGTCTTGCTGCCACGGTGCCATTCCAGGTAATTCACCACCGCCGGAGGATTGTTCGGCACGTGGCTGCCCAGTGCGCTCTGCGGCTCACCCAGGATCGCGCAGCGCGACGGATCGGCCGGCAGCAACGCCAGCGCTTCGTCCGGCGTGCGGATGATGTGGATGTCGAAGTGCTCCACCCACCAGCCGCTCGGCGCGTCCGGCACTACGTGCCAGTAATCGAACGGCTGATGGAAGATCACCACCGGCCGCTTGCCGGGCGTAAACACGATCCAGCTGTTGGGCACGCGCGTCAGCGGCAACCATGCCTTGAACTGCGGATTCACCGCATAGGGATAGTCGCGATCATCAAACACCTGGTAGTGCAGGGTGCCGCTGGGCACGACGAGGTGATCAAAGCCGCCGCGCGCCAGCGCCTGCTCGGCGCGTCGGCACAGCACGGCCAGGTGATCGGGATACAGGGCGCCGGGGTCTTGCTGGATCATTGCGGTGGCTCGACACGGAAAACGGCCCTAGATTCTGCCGCATACCGGCGGAAACCGCTGTGCCGGAACCGGCAGTCAGTCCGTCGAAAGCGGTCCTTCGTCGCTGTCTTCGCCTACCCACTGCCGCAGCAGCTGGCGGTGTTCGCGTGACAGGGTGAGGAACCGGAAGCCCACCCAGCTCTGTCCCGGGGCGTGCGCCGGCTCGCTCCACAACAGGTGCACGCCCACGTCGATGGCTGCCTGCTGGCCATCGCCCAGCGGCAGCGGGAAGCGGAACTGATACAGCGCGTCGTCGCGCAGCGCAGTGCTGGCCAGCATCAGCATGCCGGTTTCGGACACATTGCCAAGGCGACCGACCACGCAGTCGCGCATCTGGTCGGTCACCGGCACCAGGTCCGACACCTGGCGTCGGGGGGCGCGGCGGGTGTCCTGCGGCGGCGTCATGCTCATGCGGGGGTGTCCTGCGGGTTGCGGCCGGCAAGCGCACGCAGGGCGCCCAGGCTGGCCTTCCAGGCGCGGTCGACCAGCCGGCCCTTGTCTTCGGTGACCAGATGCGCACGCCCAGCGCTGATCTGCCGCGCCAGGCTGTCGAGGTCGGTTTCGGCAATCTTCTGCCCGCGCGGATTGACGAACAGCACATGGCCGGTCAGCAGGCTGTACCAGGACAGGCGCTGGCGGCGAAGCGTGCCGTCGCCGTTGTCGATGTCGAACCAGCTGCCGAAGGGCAGGGAGCACAGCTGCTCGTAGGCGGCCTCCTCCGCACTGCTGCGTGGCGCGGCAGGGGCGGACGCACTGCGGCTGTCGGTGTGCTCGCCCAGCCGGGCGCGGGCCTTCAGCCGCGCGCTGAGTTCGGTACGCGACGTGCTGTCGTCCTCGCCCCCGGGCGTGGCCAGGCGACGGGCCACCGCTGAGGCTTCCTCGGCGTGATAGCCCACCTGCAGCAGCGCGGCCTCCACATCGGCGGCCAAGGCGCCATCGGTGCCATCGACGCCGTTGGCGGCGGTTGCAGTAACGGCCGCGATGCGCTCGGTCTGCTGCAGCCGCTCCTGCCACTGGGGCGAGTCCTCGCCATGGCGCAGCCGGGTCAGGGTCAGCGCGTCGGACCAGGCCTGGCGCAGCAGGGTCTGGACGAAGCGCGGCGGCTGCTGCGTGCTGCAGCACTGCTCGATCTGGGCGCTGGCCTGGCGCCGCGCGAGTTCCAGGCGCTCCCTGCCGCGCGCGGCTTCGACGTGGCGGCGTTCGGCCAGTTCGGCGCGATGGGCGGCCGCGCGCTGGTGCTGCTGCACCTCTTCGTTGGCAGCAGCGAAGGCTTCCGGCGTGCGTGCATCCTCGCCGAGCAGGCTCTGCACGCTCTGTGCCATGCGCTGCAGAAACTGCGGATCGACGTCGTCGTCCCCCAGCCAGCGGGCACCGGCTTCGGCGATATGGTTGAGCAGCTCGCGCGCAGGATGCTCGTCGCGTACGAAGAAGCCCGGATCGGCCATCGCTGCACGTGCCAACGGTACCTGCAGGCGCGCCAGCAGGGCGGCGGGCACCGGGTCCGGACGCTGCTGCTGCTGGATCTGCTGCATCAACAGGCGCAGCAGGTCCAGGTTGTCGCGATCATGGCTGCCGATCTGCGCATGCGGGCCATGCTCGCTGCGCAGCTGCGCGACCACGGCGGCCTGCAGGTCGACCACACCGGTAGCGGCGCTGGCCTGGTTTTGCAGCCTTGCCAATACCGCATCGACGGCAGCAGTCGGTACCGCAGGCGCGTCTGCCGCCGGCGTGGCGCGTGCGCGCTGCAGCAGGTCGTGCAGCAGGGTGCCGGTGGCGGTGGTCAGCCCGGGGGTCGCTGCAGCGGATGCGGAACCGGACTGGAAGGCATCCTGCATCAGGGTCGACCAGGAGCCGGCAGGCAGGTTCTCGCCCCAGCCGGTCATGGGGGCCGCCGCGCGCCTGGCTGGCTGCGTGGCACGGCCGCCAGCGACGGACTGGGTGATGATCCTTCGCGTACTCGACGAGCGGGCCAGATACGGGGTGTAGACCAGGCCCGGCAGCACGCCCTGCTGGGCGAGCAGGGCATTGGCCCGATCAAGCAGGTCGCCCAGGCGTTCCAGCACCTGGCGCTCGAAACTGCGATACAGCGCCAGCTGCACCTCTGCCCCGAGGCCATCCTGTTCGGCGACCCTGCGCACCATCGCGCACAGCGCCTGCGGTGCCAGCGGAAGGGTATCGGCTTCGAACGCAGGCGCCGCAGCCAGCACGCCCAGGCGCTGGCCGAGCAGGTTCAGGGCGTTGGCCGAGCGCTGCGTCTCGCGCCGGACCATTTCGGTGAGCAGCAGGTCGCGGTCGACCTCGTGCTCGTCGACCAGCGACAGGCCGATCGTGCCCGGCAGTGCGGGCGGTGGTGCTGCTGCCGTGAAGGCGGTCGGTTCGCGCAGCCGCGCCAGTGCCTCGGCCACCGCATCGAGCATGCGCTCGCTGAAGTGGCCGGCGAAGGCATGCAGTTGGCTACGCTGCGCCATCAGTTCAGCCTGCTGCTGCGGACTGCGCGCGCGGTCGGCATCGTGCAGCAGGAGTTGTTCCAGCGCTTCGACGGTCAGGATCAGCGGCGCGGTCAGTGCCTGCCGGCACAGGCCGGTCAACGCCCCCAGCAGTTCACGTACCCGCGGTGGCAGGTCGGTGCTGGCCAGGCGGGCAGCGTCGGTGGCGGAGAGGGAGAAGACAGCTGACATCGGCGTGCGGTACCCGGATTCCCGCGGAGCGATCCTGTGAATTTACCGTGTCGGCCGAGGCCGGCGCTACTTTAGGGTGAATGCGCACGCTGCACGCCCGGGCGGGGCCGCCCCCGCAACCAGGAGGGGCCCCCCCCGGGGGGGAGGGAAGGGGGGGGGGGGGGGGCGGCCCGGCCCCCCCCCCCCCCCGCGGGGGCATTACTCGGCGGCCGGTGCTTCTTCAGCGTCGGCAGCGTCTTCCTTGCCGTGCTTGGCGGTGACGATCGCGTCGTCGTGGTCCTTGCCCAGCGCCAGGGCCGGGATTTCCACGCCCTTCGGCAGCTTGATGTTGGACAGGTACACCACGTCGCCAGCAGCCAGGTCGGCCAGGTCGACTTCGATCGACTCCGGCAGGTCCTTCGGCAGGCAGCTGATGGTCACTTCCTTCAGTTCGTGGGTGACCACGACGTCGGCAGCCTTGCCGGCCGGCGAGGTGTCTTCGTTGATGAAGTGCAGCGGGACCGAAGCGGTCAGGGCTTCGTTCTCGTTCACGCGCTGGAAGTCCAGGTGCATGATCAGCTGCTTGTACGGATGGCGCTGCATGTCACGCAGCAGGACCTTCTGCACCTGGCCGTCCAGGTTCAGGTCCAGGATCGAGGCATAGAACCACTCGTTCTGCTGTGCCAGCCAGATTTCGTTGTGGTCCAGGCTGATGGCGACCGGCTCGGCGTTGCCGCCGTACACGATGGCCGGGATCACACCGGCGTGACGCAGGCGGCGGCTCGCACCCTTACGCTGCAGTTCACGCTTGGTGACCTTGATTTCATGGGTCTTCGACATTTTCGACTACTCAGGTTGTTGCCTTGCCCTGCGGCTTGGCGATTGAAGATGCTTCCGCGACCAGAAGCATCCGGGAAAGTCCTTGCCGTTGCCGGCAGGGACGAAAAACTCAGTCGACGTACAGCGAGCTGACCGACTCGCCGAAGGCGATGCGGCGCATCGTCTCGGCCAGCATTTCCGCCACGCTCAGCTGGCGGATCTTGCTGCACACCCGCGCTGCGTCCTTCAGCGGGATGGTGTCGGTCACCACCAGCTCGTCGAGCTGGGAATTGGTGATGTTGTCCACCGCCGGTCCCGACAGCACCGCGTGGGTGCAGTAGGCGGCGACCTTGAGCGCACCGCGCGCCTTCAGGGCAGCGGCGGCGGCGCACAGGGTGCCGGCGGTGTCGACGATGTCATCGACCATCACGCAGGTCTTGCCTTCGACGTCACCGATGATGTTCATCACGGTGGAGACGTTGGCACGCGGACGGCGCTTGTCGATGATCGCCAGGTCGGCATCATCCAGGCGCTTGGCCACGGCACGGGCGCGGACCACGCCGCCCACGTCCGGCGACACCACGATCAGGTTTTCCGTGCCGTAGGCGCGCCAGATGTCGGCCAGCAGCAGCGGGGAGGCATAAACGTTGTCGACCGGAATATCAAAGAAGCCCTGGATCTGGTCGGCGTGCAGGTCGACCGTCAGCACGCGATCAGCGCCAGCGGTGCTGAACATCTTCGCCGCCAGCTTGGCGGTGATCGGCACACGCGAGGAACGCATGCGGCGATCCTGGCGCGAGTAACCGAAGTACGGCACCACGGCGGTCACGCTGTTCACCGATGCGCGCTTGAGCGCGTCGATCAGCACCAGCAGTTCCATCAGGTTTTCCGCGCTCGGCGCGCAGGTCGGCTGGATCACGAACACGTCCTGCTTGCGGACGTTCTCTTCGATCTCCACCTGCACTTCTCCATCGGAGAAATGCGAGACCAGCGCCTTGCCCGGGCGAACCCCCAGTTCCTTGCAGATGTTCTGCGCCAGACGTTTGTTGGCGTTGCCGGAAAAGACCAGCAGGTTCGGGGACTCTTGCATCATGATTGTCTCGGGCGGGGACGAGTGGCGGGGATCCGGTGGCGGCAAGGACCACGCCGGACCCTTGCTGCTGACAACACCGCGGTTGTTTCCACGTCCCGCGCGGAGGATGCGCTGAAGGCGCGGACACAGCCGCATTGGCAGGGGCGGTAGGATTCGAACCTACGAATGCCAGGATCAAAACCTGGTGCCTTGGGCCTCTTGGCGACGCCCCTGCATTTGAAATCAGTGTTGCTCGAGTGCATCCAGCAGCGGCGAACGCGCAACGCCCGCAGCCACCCTGGCCCGCAACTCCTTCGGCAACTTCGCCCGCCCCTGCTGTGCGGCAGTCTGCGATGCGAATTCGACGAAACAACCACTTCCAGAACCGGTCAGTCGCGCGGTACCGATGTCGCTCAACGCGGCAAGCGCTGCCTCGACGGCAGGCTCGCGGCGGCGCAGCACCGGTTCGAACGCGTTCCCGACCAAGGCCCCGGAAGCGAAGTCGTCTATTTTCGCCACTGGGCTGTCGCGCGTCAAATCCGGGGCTGCGAACAGGACCGGGGTCGGAACATGAACGCCGGGCTCGACCACCACATACCAGGCCGGTGCCAGGGTGATCGGCTGCAGCCGCTCTCCCACACCTTCGGCCCAGGCGTTACGGCCACGCACGAACACCGGCACATCCGCGCCCAGGCGCAGGCCCAGCGCGGCCAACGCGTCCTCGTGCAGAGCGGCGTTCCAGAGCCGGTTCAGCGCCACCAGCACGGTGGCAGCGTCGGATGACCCACCGCCGAACCCACCACCGGCCGAAATATGCTTTTCGACGATGATGTCGACACCTTGGTCGATGTTGGCGACCTCTTTCAGCATGCGAGCGGCACGTACGGCCAAATCGTCGGCCTCGTCCACACCCGGCAATCCCTCACCCTGCCGACGTACCTGGCCGTCTTCACGCAGGCGCAGGCCGATGCGGTCCCCCCAATCCAGCAGGCGGAACACGGTCTGCAGCTCGTGATAGCCGTCGGCGCGGCGGCCGGTGATATGAAGGAACAGGTTCAGCTTGGCCGGGGCCGGCCACCAGGACCAGCCCGCATCCTCCGCACCCGCGCTCATGGCGCGCCCTGCCCCCACTGGTCCACCAGCAGGCGAACCTTGGCGTCTCCGCTACTGGCTTCGATCCGGCGCGGCAGGGACGGGCGCCCGGCCTCGGCGGGGTACCAGTCCAGGTACTGGATCTGCCAGCCCATCTGCTGCATGCGGCGCGGGCGGCCTTCGCCATCACGCTCGACATTGCCCGCGCCGGCGGGATCGGCAACCGCCAGCCCACGCACCCACTCGGGCAGGGAGTTGACCGGGATTTCCCAGCCCGTGGCCTCCAGCAGCAGCTGCTGCGCGTCCTCGCCTTCACGCGGGCCGCCGGCCAGTCCCTCCAGGCGACCGCCTCCATGCTGGCTGTCGCCGGTCAGCTTCCAGCTCTGACGGGTCACGGGTGCACTGAGCTCGATCACGTAGCGCCGCCCGGCCTGCTGCCAGTCGATGCGTCCACTGCCACCGTCCTTGCCCTTGCTGACCGCTACCCGGCCCTGGAAGGACCACTCCGGCTGCGCCTGCAGCGCCGCCACCCGAGCGGCTTCGGCCTGTGCCGCTTCCGCCGACACGGTCTCGACCACGGCCGGCGCCGGTGTCTTCTGGGTGCCCAGCGACGTACAGGCAGTCATGGCGACGGTCGCCACTGCCAACAGCAGCGGCCGGAAAAGAACACTCATGGATTGAATTTCTCGCGGGCACGCTGCAGCGCGCGGTTGTCGGGGTCGAGCCTGGCCGCTTCCTCGAAGAAGTGGCGGGCCTCGTCATGCCGGCCGAGCACCCACAGCACTTCGCCGACGTGTGCGGCGATCTCCGGATCCTTGGCCAGGGTCCACGCACGACGCAGCTGCACCAGCGCCTCTTCGTTGCGGCCCAGGCGATACAGCACCCAGCCATAACTGTCGACGATGGCGGCATTGTCCGGCTCGGCCACGCGGGCACGGTCGATCAGTTCCAGCGCCTCCTGGTAGCGACCGGTGCGATCGGCCAGGGTGTAGCCCAGCGCATTCAGCGCCGGCACGTTCTCCGGCTCGGTGATCAGGATCTTGCGCAAGTCGGCCTCGGCACGGGCAATATCATCACGGCGTTCCCAGGCCAACGCACGCGCGTACAGCAGTGCATTCTCGTCCGGGTAAGCGGCCAGACCGCGGGCCAGCGCATCCAGTTCACCTGCATCGTCGCTGGCGCGCTGCCGCAGTTCCGCTTCCAGCAGATAGGCGTCGCGGCGCACCTCATCGTCCACGCCTGCATCGGACTGGATCGCGTGTACCTCGTCCAGCGCCAGGCTCTGGCGCCCGGCAAGCGCCTGTGCGCTCGCCGCCCGCAGGCGGGCCTCGCTCAGTTCATCGCCGCCCGGCACGCTGTGATACCACTGCACCGCTTCCGGATAACGCTTGAGATACTCCGCGATCTTGCCCAGCAGCAGGCGCTGCGCCGGGTCCGGTTTGGCGGCCTGCCGCGACAGCTCGCTGTACAGGTTGGAAAGGGCCGCCTTGTCTCCCTGCTTGGCCAGCAGCGACGCCCGCATTCCCCAGGTCTGCACGTCCTGCGGCCCTACCGCCAGCACCCGCTCGGCGGCGGCCGGCTGGTTCAGGCTGTCGTAGGCAATGGCCACCGCGTTGCGCAGTTCCGGATCCTGGCGGGTCTTCGGTTCGACCTCGCGCAGCAGCGCCAGCGCGCGATCGGTCTGCCCCGCCTGCTGCAGCTGGCTGGCGCGCAGCAACGCCACGCGCGGCTCTTCCGGGAAGCGCTTGACCACCTCATCGATCATGCGCCGTGCCAGCTCCGGCTTTTCCATCCGCAGCGCCAGGCGACCGAATTCCTGCCAGGCCTCGATCTTCGGCGGGATGGCGTTGGCATCGACCAGCTCGCCCAGCACCTGCGCCGGCACGGCCGGATCGCGTCCACCGCCGACCAGCGCGGCCAGGGCAAACTTCCAGCCGCGGTCATCGCTGTCCTGCAGCAGGCTCTGCAGCTCGCTGCGGGCCGCCTTCACGTCGCCCTGGCGCATCGCCAGCGCACCGGCCGCGCTGCGCATGGCCAGCGACCGTGGCGCGCGCTGCTGCCACAGGGCCAGGCCCTGGGCGGCGCTGGCATCGTCGTTGGCCAGCATGGAAATACGGGTCGCGCGCTCGGCCAGGCCGGCATCGCCGTCGCTGCGCTGGGCGGCCTGCAGGTACCAGCGCGCCGCCTCGGCCAGCTTGCCGGCCTGCAGGGCGAACTCGCCGGCCATCACCGGCTCCAGTGCCAGTTCCTCGGTGGCGGCGCCCCGCGCCGGGGGCTGGGCGGGCGCCGCCGACAGGGCCTGGCTGCACGCCAGGGACAGCAGCAGAACACTGGGGATGCGAATCAATGCGGGCATCGTCGGCATCGGGGCCTTAAAATGTCGTCCAATGGCCAGCAGCTTATCGCAAGCAACTGAACAATGACCCTGTGGGTGCTCGGACTGAATCACCAGACCGCGCCGGTGGAACTGCGCGAGCGCGCGGCCTTCGCCGGCGATGCCTTGCCGCGCGCGCTCGGTTCGCTGCGCGACACCCCGCAGATCGCCGAGGCGGTGCTGCTGTCCACCTGCAACCGCACGGAACTGTACGCGGTGGCCGATTCGGCGCAGGCGCTGGACCAGTGGCTGCGCGGCCAGGCCGGCGACCTGCAGGGCTACCTGTACCAGCATGCTGATGCCGACGCCGTGCGCCACCTGTTCCGGGTCGCGACGGGCCTGGACTCGATGGTGCTGGGTGAACCGCAGATCCTGGGCCAGGTGAAGGATGCCTGGTCGACCGCGCGCGACCACGGTCTGCTTGGCCAGCGCCTGGACCGGCTGTTCCAGCAGACGTTCTCCGTGGCCAAGCGTGCGCGCACCGATACCCAGGTCGGCGCCAACCCGGTGTCGGTCGCCTCGGCTGCGGTGCGCCTGGCGCAGAATGCCTTTGCCCGCCTGGATGATTCCACCGTGCTGCTGGTCGGTGCGGGGGAAACCATCGAGCTGGCCGCCCGCCACCTCAGCGAAGGCAAGGTGCGGCGGCTGCTGATCGCCAACCGCACGCTCGCCCATGCACAGGAACTGGCCAGCCGTCATGGCGGCGTGGCCCTGCCGCTGACCGAGCTTGAACGCCATCTGGCCGAGGCCGACATCGTGTTCTCGGCCACCGCCGCACGCGAACCGGTGATCCACCGCGAGACCGTGGCCAATGCACTGCGTGCACGCCGGCACAAGCCGATGCTGCTGTTCGATCTGGCCGTGCCACGCGACATCGAGGCTGAGGTCGGCACGCTCAACGATGCCTTCCTGTACACCGTGGACGATCTGGAACGCGCGGTGGAAGACAATCGACGCGGCCGTCGCGAGGCGGCCGCCGAAGCCGAAGCGATCATCGACCTGCAGGTATCGCGCTTCGTCGAGACCCTGCAGGCCGGCGCCCACCACGCGCCGCTGCGGCAACTGCGTGCCTTCGGCGACGCCACCCGCGCCGAGCTGCTCGAACGTGCCCGTCAGCAGCTGGCCAACGGCAAGCCGGCCGAAGAGGTCATGGAACTGCTGGCCCACGGCCTGACCAACCGGCTCCTGCATCCCCCGACCGCTGCCTTGCGCGCGGCCGCGCTGAGCGGCGATGCCGACCTGACCCGCGCCGCCGAGCGCCTGTTCCCGGCCACGCCGGGTTACCGCCACCCACCCGTGAGAACCGATGACGCCGACCCTGCGCCGTAAGCTGGAAGCGCTGGCCGAGCGCCGCGAAGAACTGGAACGCCTGCTCGCCGAACCCGACGTGGTCGCCGACAACACCCGTTTCCGCGACCTTTCGCGCGAATTCGCCCAACTTGAACCGGTCGCCACCGCACTGGCCGACGAGGCGCGCGCCAAGGCCGACCTGGCCGCCGCCGAGGGCATGCGCGCCGATCCGGACCTGCGCGAGCTGGCCGATGAGGAAATCGCCTCGGCCCAGGCGCGCCTGCAGGAACTGGAGCAGGAGCTGGCCTTGCTGCTGGTGCCCCGCGACCCACGTGACGAGGGCAATCTGTTCCTGGAAGTCCGCGCCGGTACCGGTGGCGACGAAGCAGCGATCTTCGCCGGCGACCTGTTCCGCATGTACGCGCGCTATGCCGAGCGCCAGGGCTGGAAAGTCGAGATCGAGTCCGACAACCCCGGCGAGCACGGCGGCTACAAGGAAGTGGTGGCGCGCGTGGTCGGCCGTGGCGCCTTCTCGCGGCTGAAATTCGAATCCGGCACGCATCGCGTGCAGCGCGTGCCCGCCACCGAATCGCAGGGCCGCATCCACACCTCGGCGGCCACCGTGGCGATCATTCCGGAAGCGGACGAAGTCGATGACATCGTCATCAACCCCGCCGACCTGAAGGTCGACACCTTCCGCTCATCCGGTGCCGGTGGCCAGCACGTCAACAAGACCGAGTCGGCCATCCGCATCACCCACGTGCCGACCGGCGTGGTGGTGGAATGCCAGACCGAACGCAGCCAGCACGCGAACCGCGACAAGGCGATGAAACGCCTGAAGGCGCAGCTGCTCGACGCCGAGCGCCAGCGCCAGGACGCCGCGCAGGCCGAATCGCGTCGCCTGCAGGTCGGCAGTGGCGATCGCAGCCAGCGCATCCGCACCTACAATTTCCCACAGGGGCGGATCACCGATCATCGTGTGGAAGGCCTGACCCTGTATGACCTGCCCAACATCCTCGCCGGCGATCTGGACCCGCTGCTGCAGCGCCTCAGCCACGAGCACCAGGTGGATGCCCTGGCCCAGCTGTCGGCGGGCTGACGTCGATGTCGGCCTGGCAGCAGCGGCAACAACTGCAGCAGGCGATCGCGCGCCAGCCCGGTGACTTCGTCGCCTGGGTGATGCTGGCCGATCTGGAACTGGAAGCCGGCGACATCGGCGCAGGCGAGCAGGCCGCGCGGCGTGCACTGCAGCTGCGGCCGGACCATCCCGAAGCACTGGCCCGACTGGGTCGCGTGGCATGGATGGCCGGTGCGCACGCCGACGCTGCGACGCTGCTGGGACAGGCTTCAGCGCGCGCTCCGGAGCATCCCGGCATCGCGCTGTGGCTGGGCCATGCCCTGGAAGATGCCGGCGACCCCGAGGGCGCGGCGGCCGCGTACCGGCGTGCACATGGGCTGATGCCCGACGAACCCTATATCGCCGCCCAGCGACTGGCATGGCAACGCCGCCTGTGCGACTGGCAGGACGTGGAGGCCCTGGCCGCGCAGGTGCGCGGCGCGGTCGCGACCGGGCAGGGCGCGATCGAGCCCTTTGCCTTCCTCAGCGAAGACGCCAGCGCCGCCGAGCAGCTGGCCTGCGCCCGCACGCGCGCCGCAGCCGTGGCCGCATCGGTGCGGCCGATGCCCGCTGTGAAGGTACGGACGCAGGGAGCCCTGCGGATCGGCTTCCTCTCCAACGGCTTCGGCGCACATCCGACCGGGTTGTTGACCGTTGCCCTGTTCGAGCAACTGGGCCGCCACCCGGAACTGCAGCTGCATCTGTTCGCACTGAACCGGGACGATGGCAGCCGCATCCGCCAGCGGCTGCAGGCGGCAACCCGGCTGCACGATCTGGCGGGGCGCCGCCATGCCGACATCGCTGCCGCCATCCGTGCACGGGGCATCGACCTGCTGTTCGACCTGCGTGGCTGGGGCGGTGGCGGCGCGCCGGAAGTGCTGGCGCTGCGCCCTGCCCCGCTGCAACTCAACTGGCTGGCCTATCCCGGCACATCCGGCGCACCGTGGCTGGATGCGGTGATCGCCGATGCGTTCGTCCTGCCAGCGGCGTTGGCGCCCCACCACAGCGAGCGCGTGGTGTACCTGCCGCGCGCGTTCCAGCCCTCGGACAACACCCGCGCGCTCGAGCCGGCACCGGATCGCGCCGCGTGCGGCCTGCCTGGACACGGCGTGGTGTTCTGCTGCTTCAACAACAGCTACAAGCTCAACCCGCGCAGCATGGGGCGGGCGTTCGCCGTCCTGGCGGCGGTGCCTGGCAGCGTTCTATGGCTGTTGTCCGGCCCCGGCCAGGCCGATGCGCGCCTGCGGGCAGCGGCGCAGGCAGCGGGTCTGGACCCGGCGCGGCTGGTGTTCATGCCCAAGCTGCCGCATCCGCAGTATCTGGCCCGCTATCAACTGGCCGATCTGTTCCTGGATACACACCCGTACAACGCGCACACCACGGCCTCCGACGCACTGTGGGCGGGCTGCCCGGTACTCACCTGCCCGGGCGAGACCTTCGCCGCGCGCGTGGCCGGCAGCCTCAACCATCACCTGGGCCTGGCACGGATGAACGTTGCCGACGATGCGGCGTTCATCGCCACCGCCCGTGCGCTCGGCAACGATCCGGCAGCGCTGGCCGCACTGCGCGCCGAACTGGCACAGGCCCGCGCGCGTAGCGGCGTGTTCGACATGGCCGGTTTCGCCCGCGACCTTTCGGCACTGCTGCAGCAGCTGGCGCACGAGCAGGGCTGGCAGGGCGTCGACGGCGCCTGAGCAACCGCTGCGCTAGGCTGGGCCCTCCTTTCCGCGCGGCATGACGATGGGCAAGCTCAAACGCAAGGACTACGACGAACTGCTGCTGCCGTTGCAGCTGGAACTGACCGCGATGGCCCGCTGGGTGCAGCACAGCGGGCAGCGGTTGCTGGTGCTGTTCGAAGGCCGCGACACCGCCGGCAAGGGCGGCGCGATCCAGGCCATCAGCCAGCACCTCAATCCGCGCCAATGCCGGGTGGTGGCGCTGCCCAAGCCGACCGACCGCGAGGCGACACAGTGGTACTTCCAGCGCTACGTCGGGCACCTTCCGGCGGCGGGTGAGATCGTGCTGATGGATCGAAGCTGGTACAACCGCGCAGGTGTCGAGCGGGTCATGGGCTACTGCAGCGAGAGCGAGTACCAGCAGTTCCTGCGCCAGGCCCCGGTGTTCGAGCAGCTGCTGGTGGATGACGGCATCCTGTTGTTCAAGTACTGGCTGTGCGTGGACCAGGAGCAGCAGGAGAAGCGCTTCGCCGAGCGCCATATCGATCCCCTCAAGGGCTGGAAGCTGTCACCGGTCGACCTGAAATCGCGCAGCAAGTACAGCGCCTATACCGAAGCACGGGAGGCCATGCTGCGTGCCACCCATCGCGAAGGTGCGCCGTGGACCCTGGTGGACTTCAACGATCAGCGGCTGGGCAGGCTGACCCTGGTACGCAACCTGCTTGACCGGTTGCCCGACACCCGCGTGGACGCGCCTCTGCCGGAGCTGCCGAAGCTGAAGGGCAAGCTGCATCGCGAGCACTACGATGTGCTGAAGCCGATCGAGGACTTCCCGGTCGAGGAGTAGGGCTTGTCTGCAGGGTCTGCGGCCCTGCACCCGCTACGAGCAACGGCAGCAGCAACGGCAACGGCAACGGCAGACATACCGCGGGGTGGCGGGGCGGTGTCGGAGTGCGGGGACGCCGCAAGTACGTCCCTGTAGGCTTGGCAGCCGCATCCATGCGGCTGACACCCCGCACTCCGACACCACCCCACCTCTGACAGTTTCCCGACATCTGATAGGTCCACGCCATGCGTGATGGAATCTCTCGGATAGCGAAATCCAAATTGGGGTCAGAGCCGTTTTCCGCAGGAAAACGGATCTGACCCAATAGCCGTTCCGACAGATCGCAGGAGACTGTCGAAGGGGGGGGGGGGGCGGGTGTGGGGGGGGGGGCCCCCCCCCCCTTTGGGTGGGGGCCCGCCCCCCCCCCCCCCCCCCCCCCCCCCCCGCCATCCCTCAGGGAACCCGCTTCCGCTTCGGCTGTTGCTGTCGCTCTGGTTCGCAGCGGGTGCAGGGCCGCAGGCCCTGCCTACACACCCACTACTTCGCAGCCGCGATCTGCTTCTCGATGTCGGCCGCCGTAACCGGGCCTAGGAAGCTGTGCGCCACCCGGCCCTGCGGATCGATCAGATGCGTCAGCGGCAGCCCCCGCGGCGTGGCGAAGTCCGCCGGCGGATCGAACGGATCGACGATCACGATCGGATAGGTCACCGGATGCTTGGTCAGGAACGACTGCATCTCCGGCACCTCGATGTCCTCATAGGCCAGGCCGACCACTTCGATGTTGCTGCGCATGGCGTGCAGCGCGGACAACTCCGGCATCTCCTTGCGGCATGGTGCGCACCACGTGGCCCAGAAATTCACCACCACCCACTTGCCCCGATGGGCCGCCAGGTCGTACTCGCTGCCATCGACGGCCTTCATCTTCAATGTGGGGAACTCGGCCGTGACACGCTCGGCAGGCGTGTCCTCGGCCGCAGGCGGTGCCGCCGGTGCGGGAGCCTGCGCCGGTGGCTGGCTGCTGGCCGGGGTCGCGTCCTGCGCAGGCTTGCAGGCCGCCAGGGCAAGCGCCACGGCCAATGGAACTGCCAGCAGCAGCGGAGTCGTGCGGGTCATGGGGTGTCTCCGGAATCGGGATAGATATCGCTGACGCGACGCTTGAGGCGCTCACGCAGAGGCAGGCGCAGTTCATCCAGCGCCGCCAGCGCGGCCTGGCCCAGGCTGTCTTCGCGGTAGGGCAGATGCTGCTCCGCCACCGGGATGCGCAGTTGGGTGCATTCGTACAGATCGGCCAAGCTGACCTGGTCCAGGTCGCGCGCGAGCAGCCATTCACCCCGCTCGTCGCGGCGCAGCAGGCCGATGGCCTCCAGTTTGCAGGCCAGGTCCTGCAACAGCGAGTCGGTCAGCATCGGCTCCAGCCGCAGGATCTCGTCATCGGCCAGCCCCCTGCCCCGGGCACGCGCCTGGTGGAAGCGGCCGAGCAGGCGCAGCAGCCCATAGAATTCATAGCCCTGCGGCAGGCGCAGCTCGACCGGCTGGTAGCGGAACGCCGCCATCGACGATGCCAGCGATGCGCCAAGCAGCACCGCCACCCAGCACAGATAGATCCACAGCAGCAGGATCGGCACGAACGCGACCGTGCCATAGAGCTTCTGGTAGGACTGGAAACTGCCCAGGTAGGCACCGATGCCCCACTTCACCAGCTCCAGGATCACCGCCGCCAGGATCGCGCCGGGGACGGCGTGCCGCCATTTCACCGTATGGTGCGGCACGACCCGGAACATCAGGCTGATGCAGACGAATTCGATCAGCACCGGTGCCAGCCGCAGCGACAGGTCGGCCAGCCAGCGCCCCTCCTGGGTCCCGAACAGCGGCATTGCCAGTACCCGTGCCGACACTGCCAGCGAGGCGGCGGCAAGCATCGCGCCCAGGGTCAGCACGGTCCAGTAGACCAGGAAGCGGGTCAGCTTGGGCCGGGTCGATCCGACCCGCCAGATCTTGTTGAACGTCTCTTCCACGCTGTTGAGGGTGATCAGCAGCGAGACGACCAGGGCGATGAAGCCGGCTGCGGTGAGCTGGCCAGCGCTGGCCGAGAACTGCCGCAGGTAGCCTTCGGCAGCGCGTGCGGCATTGGGCACGAAGTTGGAGAAGACATAGTCGCTGAGCTGGTCGCTCCAGCGATCAAAGACCGGGAAGGCCGAAAGCACGCCGAACACCACGATCGCCAGCGGAACCAGGGCGAATACCGTGGTGTAGGCCAGTGCGGCGGCCGCCTGGAACAGGCGGTCATCGAGAAAGCGGTGCCACAGGAAGCGGCCGAAGCTGGCGGCACGCGCACGATCGCGCGCGCGTTCCATCCATAGGTTGAGCGTATCCAGAGGTTCCATCGGCGCAAGGGTACCCGATGCGGAATGCACGCAGGATAGCCATACTGGCGTCCACACGATGAGGAGACCTGGGCACGATGGGCGAGATCCTGGTGCTTTACTACAGCCGCGGTGGCTCGGTGGCACGGCTGGCGCGCCAGATCGCGCGGGGAATCGGCGAGGTGCCGGGAATGGTGGCGCGGCTGCGCACGGTGCCGCCGGTGGCGGCCGTGACCCAGACCGCACAGCCGCCGGTGCCCGACGATGGCGCCCCCTACGTGAGCGTGCAGGATCTGGCCGACTGCCAGGGGCTGCTGCTGGGCAGTCCGACGCGGTTCGGCAACATGGCCGCGCCGGTCAAGCACTTCCTCGATGGACTCGGTGCTGAATGGGTCAATGGCACGCTTGCGGGCAAGCCCGCCGGCGTGTTCACCTCGACCGCATCAATGCACGGCGGGCAGGAATCGACCCTGCTGACCATGCAGGTGCCGTTGCTGCATCACGGCTGCCTGATCGTCGGCATTCCGTTCACCGAACCGGGTTTGAGCCACACCACCAGCGGCGGCACGCCCTACGGCGCCAGCCATGTGGCGGGAGCGGCCGACGACCCGCAGCCGACCGATGATGAGGCGGTGCTGGCGCGGGCGCTGGGCCGTCGCGTCGCCGATATCGCGCAGCGGCTGGCCCGATGAACGCCGCGCCGCGTACGGTTCTGCTGCTGGCCCTGATGGGTCTGGCCGCGCTGTTTGCAGGCTGGTTCATCAACGACAAGCACTGGCTGGCCACCCAGCTGGTGTTCACCGCCCCACCGCTTGCACTGGCCATCGCCCTGCGCCTGGGCTGGCGCAAGGCAGGGTTCTGGGCCTCCGTGCTGGCGCTGGGCTGGTTCAGCCATGGCGTGATGAGCGCCTGGAGCCACCCGGAAACGCGCTGGCTGGCCTTGCTCGAGATTGCCCTGGCACTGACCGTGATCTTCGCCGCCAGCCTGCCGGGCCTGCGTGCGCGCTTCGGCAGGCGACGCTGACGCTGCGCCTCCCGGGCCGTATCATCTGCGTTCCCGGCCCCGCGCCGCTGCACCTGTCCTGGTTTCGCGCATGCACATGATGGAAGAGCTCCTGGTCGTCACCACCGGTGGCACGATCGACAAGATCTACTTCGACGACAAGTCGGACTACCAGATCGGCGATCCGCAGATCGGCATGATCCTGCGCGAGCTGGGGGTGACGTTCCGCTTCAACGTGATTCCGATCCTGCGCAAGGACTCGCTGCACATCAACGATGAGGACCGCGAGCTGATCCGGGCCACCATCGCGGCGCAGCCGACCCGGCATGTGCTGGTGACCCATGGCACCGATTCGATGGTGCAGACCGGCAAGGTGCTGGCGACGATCGCGGACAAGACCATCGTGATGACCGGCGCGCTCAGTCCGGCACGTTTCCGCGGTTCGGACGCGGAGTTCAACATCGGCTGCGCGATCGGCGCGGTACAGTCGCTGCCGGCCGGCGTCTACATCGCGATGAACGGGCGGATTTTCGACCCGCAGCACGTGCGCAAGAACGTTGCCGCAAACCGCTTCGAATCGGTTTGAGGAACGGAGTGCCGACCAAGGTCGGCACCCACCACGACGCGGCGGCACGCACCACCGCGCGGCCCCATGCGAAAACGCCCCGGCCGAAGCCAGGGCGTGCCCTAGGAGAGGGTCTTGGGCTCAGTACTGGGCGTTGAGGGTCACGCCCGAGAAGGTGCTGTAGGCCTTCACCCGTACGTACCAGGTACCGGCAGCGGGGCTGTTGACCGTGCAGGTTTCGCTGTTGCCGCTCAGGTACGGACGGCACGTGTAGGCGGTATCGGTCGGCGCGCTGCCCTGCCGCAGGTACAGGTCGGCATCACCGCTGCCGCCGCTGATCGTCACCCGCAGCTGGCTGCTGCCGGACGGGACATTGACGGTGTAGTTCAGCGAAGCGCCCGATGCGGCACCCAGTCCGCTCACCGGTACGTTGTTCTGCAGCACGGTGCCGCCCGGGTTCGGGTTGCCACCGCCATTGATCGCTGCCGCCACTGCAGCATCGGCGTCGATGATGCCGGCGCCACAGCCACCCGAACAGGCACCCGGCAGCGGCCGAGCGGTGCTCTTGATGATGCTTTCCACCTGGGCCGGGCTCAGCGGGCTCGGTGCGACCGACTGCATCAGCGCGACCACGCCGGCCACGTGCGGTGCTGCCATCGAGGTGCCGTTGTACGAGGCATAGCTGGCGCTGCCCGGCGTGGTGGTGCCGGTGTTGAGAGTGGACAGGATGCCCTGGCCCGGCGCGGAGATGTCGATGCCCGTGCCGTAGTTGGAGAAGCTGGCACGTGCGCCCGCCGACGTGGTGGCCGCCACCGCGATCACGTTCGGGCAGTTGGCCGGTACCGATGAAGACACGTTGGTGTTGCTGTTGCCTGCGGCCACCACGACCGTGGTGCCACGGCCGACGGCGCCGTTGATCGCGTTCTGGTAGGTGGTCGAGCAGCTGCCGCCACCACCCAGCGAGAGGTTGATGACCTCGGCCGGATTGGCATTGGCCGGCACGCCGCTGACACTGCCGCCGGAGGCCCACACGATGGCGTCGGCGATGTCGGAGGTGTAGCCACCGCACTTGCCGAGCACGCGCACCGGCACGACCTTGGCATTGAAGGCAGTACCCGCCACGCCGGTGCTGTTGTTGGTCACCGCTGCGACGGTGCCGGCAACGTGGGTGCCGTGCCAGCTGGAGTTGGAGGCCGGGTAGCCTGCGCCACATTCGTTGGCGGCGTACCAGTCACCCTCGTCGTTGGGATTGCTGTCGCGGCCACCGCCGTCGCGTGCCATTGCCGCGTCGCTGATGAAGTCATAGCCGGGCAGGATGTTGGCGTTCAGATCGGGGTGGTTGGTGATGCCGGTGTCGATCACCGCGACGACCACGCCGGTGCCGGTGGCCTTGTCCCAGGCCGGGCGCACGTTGATCGAGGCGTTGGACGTACCGAACCCCCACTGTTCGCTGAAGCGGGTGTCGTTCGGCGTCAGCGTCGCGCGCATGATCTGGTCGACTTCCACGTATTCGACGTTGGGGTCGGCAGCGAGCTTGCGCATCAGCAGCTCGGATTCGGCCTGGTCCAGCGGACGATCGGTCCTGACCAGGGTTGGGCCGACGGCCAGCTTGCGGACCTGCTGCAGGCCCAGCGCGCGGCCCTGGCTGCTGGCAAGGCCCGCAGCCGCTGTCTTCAGCGACGATGCCAGGGCGGTGGTGTTGGCCACCGGCGCACTGCCGTCGCGATACTTGACGATGAAACGCTGGTGCGTCGGCGCGGACTGCAGCCCGCTGAGCTGGACATCACCGGCCAGCGCAGGCGTGGCCAGCAGCAGCGATGAAAGAACGGAAGCACCAAGGACCACCCACACTCGACGCACACGCGGTTGCGTTACCTGGGACATCGTATTTCCCTTTCTAGTGGTGTGAATGCCGGAATCGGCAGAAACACCGGCCCGAACCATGGGCTGGCTTGCGTTGGCGAGGTCCGGAGTCCGGCGAGCCAGCGGATCCCCCTTACGATCCGCCGTGCCGATGACGCTAATGGCCTAAACCGGACACCACAATATTTTCAGTGTCTTTTCAGGAACATGAAATGTTCGATCTGAGACTTTCCGGGTCGAGGGTTTGTGAAGATGAAGGAACTTTCGCGCCACGCGCACGAACCTGACTGGGCAGATGTCCTGTCCACCGATGACTTTGCCGACATCGGCGGCCGGCCTTCCCCGTAAACGACGAAGGCCCGTCGCGGGGACGGGCCTTCGGGGAACAGCGCCGCCGGGCATGGGCCCGGCGCTACCGACTGGCGGGAGGATCAGCCCAGCCTGACCAGCCAGTTGTGACGGTCCGGCAGGCGGCCGTACTGGATGTCGGTCAGTTCCTTGCGCAGCGACATGGTCACTTCGCCGGCCGGCGCGTTGAGGTCACCCACCGAGAAGCCTTCGCCCTTGAGCTGGCCGATCGGGGTCACCACCGCAGCGGTGCCGCAGGCGAACACCTCGCTGATCGCACCGGATGCAACGCCATCCTTCCACTCGTCGATGCTGACCTTGCGCTCCTCGACCTTCATGCCGCGGTCGCGGGCCAGCTGCAGGATGCTCTCGCGGGTGATGCCTTCCAGGATGCTGCCCGACAGCTGCGGCGTGACCAGGGTGCCGTCCTTGTAGACCAGGAAGACGTTCATGCCGCCCAGTTCCTCCAGGTACTTGCCCTCGACCGGGTCGAGGAACAGCACCTGCGAGCAGCCCTGCGCCTGGGCCTTCTGCTGCGGCAGCAGCGAGGCGGCGTAATTGCCACCGCACTTGGCCGCGCCGGTGCCGCCCTTGGCCGCACGCGCATATTCGGTGGACAGCCAGATCGACACCGGTGCCACGCCCTTGGCGAAGTACGGACCGGCCGGGCTGGCGATGACGTAATAGCCGGCCTTGTGCGCGCCACGCACGCCGAGGAAGGCCTCGTCGCCGATCATGAACGGGCGGAAGTACAGGCTGGACTCATCCGCCGACGGCACCCAGGCGCTGTCCACGGCGATCAGCTGCTTCAGCGACTCGACGAAGATCTCCACCGGCAGTTCCGGCAGCGCCAGGCGCTGTGCCGAGCGCTGCAGGCGACGGCCGTTGGCGTCCGGACGGAAGGTCCAGATCGAGCCGTCGGCATGACGGTAGGCCTTGATGCCTTCGAAGATCTCCTGGCCGTAATGCAGCACGGCCGCTGCCGGGTCCAGCTGCAACGGGCCATAGGCACGCACGTTGGCGTTGTGCCAGCCGGTGTCCTTGTCCCACCGCACTTCCACCATGTGGTCGGTGAAGTGCAGGCCGAAACCCGGCTTCTCCAGGATCGTGGCGCGCTCTTCAGCGCTGCGCGGGTGGTCCGAACGGGTGACGGCGAAGCTGGGGATGGACTGGGACACCGGAGGATTCCTGTTCTGGTTGCGGGTAGTGCCGGGCCCGCGTCACTGCGGGCCCTGGGTCAAAGCATGCCGGTCTCGAGACGGGCCGCCTCGGACATCATGTGCTGGTTCCATGGCGGATCGAACACCAGCTCGACGTCGGCCTCGGCCACCGTCGGGATCATTTCCAGCTTGCTGCGCACGTCGTCGACCAGGATGTCACCCATGCCGCATGCGGGCGCGGTCAGGGTCATCTTCACGTCGATCTCGCGCTGGCCCTCGTCCAGATGCTTGATCTCGACCTCGTAGACGAGGCCCAGTTCGACGATGTTCACCGGAATTTCCGGATCGAAGCAGGTGCGAAGCTGCTGCCATACCAGTTGCTCCACCTGTTCGTCGGTGGCGTCGGCCGGCAGTTCCAGCGGAGCGGGTGCTTCCTTGCCGATGGCGTCGCCATCCTTGCCGGCGATGCGGAACAGGTTGCCTTCGACGAATACCGAATAGCTGCCGCCCAGCGCCTGGGTGATGTACCCATAGCTGCCGGCGGGCAGGGTCACGGTGTCGCCCTGCGGGACCATCACGGCCTCGCAATCGCGTTCGAAGTGGACAGGTTCGCTGCTACGGGAATACATGGGGACCGATATGGGGCCGTGGCCATGGCCACGCAAGACGGCATTCTAGCCCAGCCGTCCCGCGCCCGCCGGTGCACCGCGGCAAACCACAGTATCCTGTGGGTGACTTTCAGGAAGCTTCGATGTCCTCCAATGCCGCGCGTGCCAGGACCGTGACCTGGCTCTGGCCCTTCATGCTGCTGCTGGGCCTGGTTGTTGCTCCCCTCGCCTGGATGCTGCTGGCCCTGATGACCGGCCGCCAGGTTGGCTGGATGGCGGTGCTGACCGCTCTGGAACTGGTGTTCATGCTGCGTCTGGGCACACTCGGTCCCGGCCGTCTTCGCGTGGCCCTCGTGGTGGCCGGCACGCTGCTGGTGGCGGCGGCGGCGAACTGGGCGATCGCCAGCGCCTGGATGGGCGGCTCGATGGGGCTCAACCCCTGGGACGCCTCGCTGCGCATGGGCCCGCATCTGGCCTGGACGCTGATCAACCTGGCCAATGGCGCGATGGAATGGCTGTGGCTGGCGATCGGCGTGGCCGTCGGCGCCTGGCTGGCGCGCTGATCGCACCTGATTCGGGTAGCGCCGGGCCATGCCCGGCCCTGCCGCTACGGCTCAATGCCCGCCGTCGAGCGCCTTCAGCTCGCTGACCAGCGACGCTGCCGCCTCAGCGCCGTCCCCGTACAGCATGCGCGTGTTGTCGGCGTAGAACAGCGCATTCTCGATCCCGGCAAAGCCGGTCCCGCGACCGCGCTTGATCACCACCACGTTGCGTGCGTTGATCACGTCCAGCACCGGCATGCCGTAGATCGGACTGGCCGGATCGGTACGTGCGACCGGATTGACCACGTCGTTGGCGCCGATCACCAGCACCACATCGGTACTGGCGAACTCGGGATTGATGTCGTCCATGTCGGCGATCAGGTCGTACGGCACACCGGCCTCGGCCAGCAGCACGTTCATGTGCCCGGGCATGCGCCCGGCGACCGGATGGATGGCGAACTTCACCTTGACCCCGCGCTGCCCCAACCGCTGTGCCAGTTCCCAGATCTTGTGCTGGGCCTGGGCCACGGCCATGCCGTAACCGGGCACGATCACCACGCGCTCGGCGAAGGCCATCATTGCCGCCACATCGGCCGCCTCGATCGGCTTCTGCGCGCCGGTGATCGCCTGTGCCTCTCCGCCTGCACCACCCCCGAAATTGGAGAACAGCACGTTGCGGATCGGCCGGTTCATCGCCTTGGCCATCAGGCGGGTCAGCAGGATGCCCGCCGCGCCGACCATCATGCCGGCGATGATCAAGGCCTCGTTGCCCAGCACGTAGCCCTCGAAGGACACCGCCAGGCCGGTGAATGCGTTGTACAGCGAGATCACCACCGGCATGTCGGCGCCACCGATCGGCAGCGTCATCAGCACGCCCAGCGCCAGTGCCAGCACGAAGAAGGCGATGATCGCCCAGGTGCTGAGCGTGCTGGCCGCGACGATGGCCAGCACCACCACCGCCAGCGCCACCAGCAGGTTCAACGCCTGCTGCCCTGGCCAGATGACCCGCTTGTCGAGGCGACCATCCAGTTTGGCCCAGGCGATCACGGAGCCGGACAGCGACACCGCGCCGATCGCGGCGCCGACCACCGCCAGCAGCAGCACGGTGGTGGAAGGCTGGCGTGCGGCAAGGTCGGCCAGCGCCTGTTCGCTCCAGTGCGTGGTATCGCGATGGGCCAGGAAGGCGTAGCGCAGCAGTTCGACCGCACCGATCGCCGCCGCCGAACCACCGCCCATGCCGTTGTACAGCGCCACCATCTGCGGCATGTCGGTGACCGCGACCTTGCCGGCCGACCACCAGGCCAGGCCGGCACCCAGCAGCAGCGCGACCAGGATAAGCGGCACGTTGTGCAGCTCGGGCAGGAAGAAGGTGGCCGCGGTGGCCAGCAGCATGCCCAGCCCGGCCCAGCGGATGCCGCTGCGCGCGGTCAGCGGCGAGGCCATCCGCTGCAGGCCGAGCAGGAAGAGCGTGGCGGCCACCAGGTAGCTGGCCTTGACCAGCCAATCGAGCAGTTCGACGGTGCTGATGTTCAAGCCTGCGGCTCCTTCGGTTCGTCCTTGCCTGCCCGCGGCGCGCTCGGCCTGAACATCTCCAGCATGCGCGCGGTGACCACGTAGCCGCCGGCGGCGTTACCGGCACCGAGCACCACGGCGATGAAGCCCAGGGCCTTTTCCAGCGGCGTCTGTGCGTGGCCGAGCACCACCATCGCGCCGATCAGCACGATGCCGTGGATGAAATTGGAACCCGACATCAGCGGGGTGTGCAGGATCACCGGCACCCGCGAAATGATCACGTGGCCGGCGATGGCGGCCAGCATGAAGATGTACAGCGCCACGAACCCGTCACTCATCAGCAACGCTCCCGCTCTGTCTTCGTCGGCCCATCATAACCATGGGCTGAACCCGGCGCGCATCCTCGTCAACCGGGGCCGCGCTCACGCGTTGTCGATGGTGACCCCGAGCAAGGAACCGTACCCTGTGCTGGTGAGCAGCCCCGTCCCCCCGACCGCCGACACCGATGCCCTGCCAGCATCGCTGGGAGCGTTCCTGGCGAGCATCGGCCCGCGCGCGTTCCGCTTCGCCGAGGCCGGCCTGCGCCAGCGCGAGGATGCCCTGGACGCCGTGCAGGATGCCCTGCTGCGCATGCTGGACTATGCCGACAAGCCCGCCAGCGAATGGGCGCCCCTGTTCTGGAGCATCCTGCGCCGGCGGGTGATCGACCTGCAGCGCCGACGCCGCTTCCGCCTGCCGTTCTGGCGCGACAACCAGGATGCCGACGGTGCCGACATCGACTGGGCCGACCCCGGCCCTACCCCGGCGCAGGCGCACGAGCAGCACCAGCAGTACCAGCAGCTGGTGCAGGCGCTGCGTACGCTGCCCGCCCGCCAGCGCGAAGCGTTCACCCTGCGCGTGCTGCAGGATCTGGACGGCGCCACCACCGCCCGCGCCATGGGCTGCAGCGAAGGCGCGGTAAAGACCCATCTCGCACGCGCCCGGCAGGCGCTGCAGGATTATCTGGAGAACCCCCCGTGAACCGCTCCCTGCCCTCCGATGACGCCTTGCGGCGCCTGCATGCGCATTCTCTGCAGGCGCTGTCGCCGGCAACGCTGTCGCGCCTGCGCCAGGCCCGCCAGGGCGCCCATGCAGCCCATCGTGGGCGCTGGCGTTGGTGGCTGGCCAGCGCCTGCTCGCTGGTGGTGGCACTGGGCATCGGCGTGCAGTTCACCGGTCCGGACGTGCCGACGCGGCCAGCGCCGGTACCGACCGTTGCCGCAGTGGAAGACAACAGCGCGCTGTACGACGAGAATCCCGATCTGTACCTGTGGCTGGGCGACACCGACCTGGCGATGGAGTGAATCATGCTGCGACATCTCTCCCTGCCCCTGCTGATCGCCCTGGCGCTGCTGCCTGCAGCACCGGTGCTGGCGCAGACCCATGCGCCCGCGCCGCCCGCTCCCGGTGCTCCACTGCCTGCCTGGGATCAGCTCAGCCCCGCCCAGCGCGAGGCGGTGCTGGCCCCGCTGCGCGATCGCTGGAACGGCGCCGATGCCGGTCAGCGCCAGCGCATGCTGGCCCATGGCCAGCGCTGGCAGTCCATGAGCCCGGAAGAGCGCGACAAGGCCCGCCGTGGCCTGCGCCGGTTCGAGCACATGAGCCCGGAACAGCGTGAACAGGCACGCGCACTGTTCGGGCAGATGCGCCAGCTGCCCCCTGCCCAGCGCGACGCCCTGCGCGATCGCTGGTCCCGGATGACGCCGGAGGAGCGTCGCGACTGGGTGCGGGACAACCCGCCACCGGCAAAGCCGCGGTAGGCCTTCGGGATGCAGGGTCAGATCCCTTTGCCAGAGGCAAAGGGATCTGACCCCATGTCATTCACGCCTGCCAGCGCGTCTTTGCCAGCAGTTCGTCTTCCCAGTCGAAGCTCAGCTGACCTTCGCGTACGAACAGGGCAACGAAGTTGAGCAGGTTGCGCGCATACATCTCGCTGGCCTGGGTCGCACCCCGGCTGGCCAGGCCCAGTGGTCCATCGATGGTCACGCCCTGGTGTTCGATGCACTGCCCCGGCTGGGTCAGCGCGCAGTTGCCGCCGCTCTCGGCCGCCAGATCGACGATCACACTGCCCGCCGCCATGCCTTCCACCATCGCCGCAGTGACGATGGTCGGTGCCGGACGGCCCGGCACGGCTGCGGTACAGATCACTACATCGACGCTGCGCAGATGGTCGGCCAGCCGCCGCTGCTGCTCGGCCCGTTCTTCCTCGGTCAGCGCCCGCGCGTAGCCGCCCTCGCCGGCCGCGCTGACGCCCAGGTCGAGGAAGCGTGCGCCCAGCGACTGGATCTGCTCGCGCGTTTCCGGCCGCACATCGAATCCTTCCACCTGGGCGCCGAGGCGGCGCGCAGTAGCGATCGCCTGCAATCCTGCAACGCCGGCGCCGATCACCAGCACCTTGGCCGGACGCACGGTACCGGCCGCGGTGGTCAGCATCGGGAAGAAGCGCGGTGCACGCTCGGCTGCGATGAGCGCAGCCTTGTAGCCCGCCATGCCGGCCTGCGAACTGAGCACATCCATCGCCTGCGCACGGGTGGTGCGCGGCAACAGCTGCAGCGGGAACAGCAGCAGGCGGTCCTCGCTGGCCAGCGCCGCCAGTGTCGGATCGCTGGCCGGCGTCAGCAGGCCGACCACGGCTGCGCCCGGCTTGAGCCGGGCCAGCACCTGCGCCGGCGGTGCCTGCACGCACAGAAGGATGTCGATCTCGCCCCAGCGACCGTCATCGAATGCACGTGCGCCCGCGTCCTGATAGGCGGCATCGGGAAAACCGGCGGCCTCGCCCGCACCGGTTTCGTACCAGACGGTGACGCCCAGTGCGGCGAGCTTGCGCGCGGTCTCCGGCGTCAACGCTACGCGCCGTTCGCCCGGCGCGGTCTCCTTGATCCCCAGCAACGCCACGGCCATGCAGGTCCCCGCTGATCGGTGAGTTTTCCCGATCCTAGCAGGCGGCTCCCGCTCAGTGCAGGGTGGCGTTGCCCGGGTCGAGGCGGTCGATCACGCCCTGCATGGCGCTGTCGAAGGCGCCATCGTCGACATGCGCACGCAGGCGGCCCAGCCGCACCATCACCGCCAGTTCCTCCGGCGAAGCCACGCAGAAGCGCACGCCACGCCGGTTGACGAACAGCAGCCGGGAAGAAATCGGGCTCACCCAGGACAGCTTGCCGGCCTGCACCTTGCCGTCCTTGTCGACGAAGTCCAGCCAACTGCCGATCTCCATCCGGCGGAAGCGATCGGCATCGGCATTGTCGAAATCGTCGGTATCCACCTGGCTGCCCAGTTCGACCGTCGGCGAGTCCGCAACCGGCGGCATGGGCAGGACAACCTGCGGCAGCTCCGGCAGCGCACGTTCCAGCTCCGGCCGTGACTCGGCGATGCCCTGCAGGGTGTCATGCAGTGCATCGATGGCCGAGGTTGCCGCATCGCCGTGTACGCCGACACTGGCGAACACCTTGGCCAGCACCGGCTGCCAGGCTTGCAGCCAGGGCTTGCCGATGATCTGCCGGCGCGCTTCGGCCACTTCCTCCAGCAGGCCATCGCCCAGAGCCAGGGCTTCGGCGACCGATGCACCGTCTTCGCCCTCGCGCAGCAGCGCCAGGGTCAGGTGGTGCTGCCACGGCTGGCGCAGGAACTCGGCGATGGCCGGTGGCAGGGTGGCATCGCCTATGCGGCGATCCAGCTCGGTGGCCGCGCGCGTGCGGGCCATTTCCAGCTTTTCCTGGCCGCGCTGCGTTTCCGCTGCGCGCCGCTCGGCAATCTCGACGCGGCGACGGTGCTGCACCAGGAAGTCGCGGAACTCCTCTTCCAGGGTGAGGAAGATGGCCAGGTTCTCGTTGAACTCGGCGACCAGGCGCTCGATGATCTCCTCCACCTTGGCCATCAGCATGCGCTCGGCCTGGCTCTCGCCGGTGTTGCCTTCGCAGGCCTCGGCCAACGAATTGAGCAGCTTGCGCGCCGGATGGGTCTTCTGCACGAACATGCGGCGGTCGAGCATGGCGACCTTGACGAAGGGCACCACCAGGCGGCCGATCAGTTCGCGCGAGCGACCCTCCAGTTCGCGTTCATCCAGCATGACGTCGAACAGCATGCCGACCAGGTCGATCGCGTCCTCGTCCTGCGGATCCAGGCGGGTCTGGCCCGGGTCGACGCCCAGCCGGGTGGCGCTGGACAACACCTCGCTCTTAAGGCGCTGCGCGAGCGACTCACCATCCTCACCGATCGCCGCACGCAGCGTGGCGCTGGGGGTCGCCTGCAGCAGCGACAGCACCGACATCATCTCGCGCTGGCTCAACGGGCGCTGCTGGCCCACGGCCACCTGCGCGGCCGATGTTGCGTCCTCACGCACGTGGCGCGTCTGCTGCAGCAGTTCCTGCAGCGCTTCCAGCAACATCCCCTGCTGGCCATAGGCCTCGCTGCCGGCGGCGCCGGGACCGTCCCCACCGGCCTGCTGAAGGTGGCCTCGGCGCTCGGACCAGCGCGCGGCGAAGCGCTGCGCCCACGCCGGTGCGGCCTGCTCGTCATCGCTGAAATCGCTGTCGAACCCCGGCACCGGGCGCTGTTCGACCAGATCGTCCAGCCCCTGCGGTGAACGCGGGCCCGGGGCCGCCGGGGTGCGGCGCACCGCGCCCATCTGCGACATCACGCCGGCCGCCGCGAGCTGCTCGTCCAGCTTGTCGTAGATGCGGCCGACCGGCGCGCGCAGGTCGCGCTCGCACAGCTTGATCAGCACCAGGTGGACTTCCGGCGCCAGTTCGCAGCCGGCGAAGGCCTCGTGGATGGCCACGCCCAGATGTTCCGGGCTGATCGGGTTCAGGTCGGCATCCAGCGGCACATCGCCGGCCAGCCAGCCCAGGCGGCGGTCCAGCCGCGCCAGAACCGGCTTGAAATCACGCAGCAGCACCGTGGCGAAGTTGCGCACCGCCAGCCGCGATTCGAGCACGTGCTCGGCCAGCAGGCTCAGGCCATCCTCGGCCGGGCCGGACAGGGTCGCATCCGCCGACAGTGGCTCTCCGGCAACCAGAGCCGCCCAGGCGCGTTGCAGATGGCCGGCAAAGGCCGCCGCTATCTCCTCGCGCCGCCGGCGCAGCTCGCGCATCGCATCAAGGAACAGCAGCTGCGAGGCGCCGGCATTGCCGGCACGGTCGAACAGGGCGTCGTCGAAGCGCGCCAGTGCCGCCCCGAAGGCCTGGCACAGCGCGGGCAGGACGGCGTCACGGGCAAGCTGGAACTGGGCCGGGTCACGACCCGACGTTCCCAACGGTGTGGGCGCGCTCATCATTCGGGAAGGCTCCCCACCTTCTCTGGTGCGACAGACAACATGGACATCGCGACGACCGGCACACCCCATGTACCGATACGTCGATGGTAGGCCGGCCCGCCCCTCACGGACAGTGAAACAGTCCTCACTTCAAACCTCGTGACCCACGGCCCGGCAAGAGGGATATCGTAAGCCGTGCAAGGCCCGCGAGGCGAGAGGAAGCCGGCGTCCGATTGCCGCCAGTGGCATGATGTTCATCACAGTTTGATAGTGAGGGGACAGACGCCGCAGCCACGGCGTCATCGACCACCGCGACTATAATCAAATGCCCGTGATGACCGGTTCAGACGCCATGCCCGACCCCGCCGCCCTGCTTGCCCTCGATGCCCGCCGCTCGGTGCCCTCGCGGCAGCTGGGCGAGCCCGGGCCGGACCCGCAGACCCTGCTGCGCATGCTCTCCTCGGCGGTGCGGGTGCCCGACCACGGCAAGCGGGTGCCGTTCCGGTTCCTGAAGATTGCCGGCGATGCGCGTCACACTCTGGGCGCGTTCCTGGCCGAGCGCAGCCGCCAGCGCGATCCCACTGCCGGCGAGGCCGTGTTCGAGAAGGATCGCCAGCGTTTCAGCCATGCGCCGCTGGTGATCGTGGTGGTGGCCAGCCCCCGCCCCGACCCGAAGGTGCCCGAGCAGGAGCAGCTGATGACCGCTGGATGCGTCTGCTTTGCCCTGCTGCAGGCCGCACAGGCGCTGGGCTTCGGCGCCCAGTGGCTGACGGCGTGGATGGCGTTCGACCCGGCCGTACACGCCCATCTGGGGCTGGCCGACGGCGAGCGCATCGCCGGTTTCATCCATATCGGCACCGCCCGCGCCGACGTGCCCGAGCGCGAGCGTCCGGATCCAGCCGCCCTGCTGCGCGACTGGACGCCACCGGCATGACCTTGCCGGCACCGGCGCCGGCGCTGTACCTGGTCGACGCCAGCATCTACGTGTTCCGTGCTTGGCACTCGCTGCCCGACCAGTTCCAGGATGCGCAGGGCTTGCCGACCAATGCCGTGCACGGCTTCGCGCGCTTCCTGCTGGACCTGCTCGAACGCGAGCGTCCGCAGCACATCGCCATCGCCTTTGACGAGGCGCTGGACAGCGGCTTCCGCCATCGCCTGTATCCGGCGTACAAGGCCAACCGCGATCCGGCTCCGGAGGCGCTGAAGCGCCAGTTCGTGCATTGCAAGGCACTGTGCGCGGCGCTCGGTCTGGCCGTGCTTGCCCATCACGACTACGAGGCCGACGACCTGATCGGCAGCGCCCTGCATGTGCACCGCGGCAGCCACCGCGGTGTCATCATTTCCGCCGACAAGGACCTGTCGCAGCTGCTGCTGGACCACGACGAGCAGTGGGACTATGCGCGCAACCAGCGCTGGAGCGTGGCCGGGGTGAAAGCGCGGCATGGCGTGCATGCGCACCAGATCGCCGACTACCTGGCACTGTGCGGCGATGCGGTGGACAACATCCCCGGCATCAGCGGCGTCGGCAGCAAGTCCGCGGCGGTCCTGCTGGCCCACTTCGGCAGCCTGGATGTGCTGTACGAGCGCCTGGACGAAGTGCCCTTCCTGCGCCTGCGCGGCGCAGCGCAGATGGCAGTGCGCCTGCGCGAGCAGCGCGAGCATGCCCTGCTCTGGCGACAGCTGACCACCATCGCGCTGGACGCGCCGCTGGAAGGCTGCCAGCCCGGCCTGCTGCGGCAGACGGCCGACCCGGAGCTGCTCGGCGGCCTGTGCCAGACCCTGCGCTTCGGCCCGATGACCCGCCGCCGGCTGTTCAACGCCGCCGGCATGGCCGACCCGCTTCCCACTCCCTCCTTTTCCAATTCCGGCGAGCCCGCATGAGCCAGCGCAATACCGAAGCCCCGCGTGTCGTCTATGAAGGCAAGTACCAGCGCATGCTGGTACGCGGCACCTGGGAATACAGCGAACGCACCCACGCCGGTGGCCTGGCGGCGATCATCATCGCCGTCACCCCCGAGGACAAGGTGCTGTTCGTCGAGCAGTTCCGCGTGCCCCTGCAGGCATCGACCATCGAGATGCCGGCCGGGCTGGTCGGTGACATCCATGCCGGCGAGTCGATCGAAGTCTCGGCGGTACGCGAACTGGAAGAAGAGACCGGCTGGACCGCCGAGCACGCCGAAGTGCTGATGATCGGCCCGACCTCCTCAGGCGCCAGCAGCGAGAAGATCGCCTTCGTGCGCGCCACCGGCCTGCGCCGGATCGGCGAAGGCGGCGGCGATGACAGCGAGGACATCACGGTGCACGAGGTCCCGCTCAAGCAGGCTGCCGCGTGGCTGGTGCAGAAGATGGGCGAAGGCTACGAGCTCGATGCCAAGCTCTGGGCCGGGCTGTGGATGATCGAACATCACCTGGACGGGCGTCCGCGTGGCTGACGCCGACCTGCACACCTTGCCGGCATTGCTGGGCGCTGACGACCCGGCGATCTACACCATCCACCGGCCGCAGGGCGCTTCGCCGTACCTGCTGCTGGCCGATCACGCCGGGCAGCAGGTACCGCGCGCACTGGCCGGCCTCGGCCTGCCGCAGCGCGAACTTGACCGCCATATCGGCTGGGACATCGGCATCGCCGGCACCACGCGTGCATTGGCCGAACGGCTGGATGCCTGGGCCATCGAGCAGACCTATTCGCGCCTGCTGATCGACTGCAACCGTCCGCTGGCATCGCCGACCCTGATTCCGGAAGCAAGCGATCACACCGTGGTACCGGGCAACGCCGGCCTGTCGGCCGCACAACGGCAGCAGCGCATCGACGCGATCCACGCGCCCTATCACGCCCGCATCGAAGCGGAACTGGATGCGCGCCGCGAAGCCGGCCGCCCGACCCTGCTGGTGATGATGCACAGCTTCACTCCCTCCATGAACGGCACGCTGCGGCCATGGCATGCCGGCGTGCTCTACCACCAGGACACGCGCTTTGCCCACGCCCTGCTGCAGGCACTGCGCGAGGAAGGCGATCTGGTGGTCGGTGACAACGAACCGTATTCGGTAAGCAGTACCAGCGACTACGCGGTACCGGTGCACGGCGAAGGGCGCGGCCTGGTGCACGTGGAACTGGAGATCCGTCAGGACCTGATCGCCGACGCGGCCGGGCAGCAGGCGTGGGCCGAGCGGCTGGCGCGGATCTTCAGCGCGTTGCAGCCACGGCTGCTGGCATCGGTGTAACGCCATCCGGGCCCGGTAGCGCCGGGCCATGCCCGGCGGCACTGGAGGATTCACCGTCGCGTTGCGCCTCGCCGGGGATGGCCCGGCGCTACCGGGTCGTCCTGCAGGTCGATCATGCGTCGTTGGCCAGGCAGGCGGGGACCGCCGGGGCGACCGGCGCCGGGCGCAGGGCCAGCGCGATGACCACGCCGAGCAGTGCAAACACTGCGGCGCCGTACTCCGCACGCACCAGCCCGGCCAGCGCATCCGGAGAGCCGGCAGCTGCCACGTCGGCGTTGGCCACCATCACCAGTACCGCCAGGCCCAGCGCACCGCCGATCTGCTGTGCGGTGGCCGCCATGCCCGACGCCACGCCCTGCTGCGCCGCCGGCACGCCCTGACCCGCCACGATCCACATCGCGGTCCAGGTCATGCCCTGGCCGATGCTCAACACCACCACGCCCGGCAGCAATGGCCAGAAATTCGAGGCATGCGGCAGTGCCGCCGCCACCCAGGCGATGCCGACGGCACCGGCCAGGTTGCCGATCACCAGCACCCTGCGCGCGCTCCAGCGCTGCAGCGTCCACTCGGCAAGCTGGATGCCCACGGTGCACACCGCCGTGGCCGGCAGGAATGCCAGGCCGGCCTGCAGCGGACTCCAGCCGTAGCCGTCCTGGAAGTACAGCGCCATGAAGTAGTACTGCACACCGTAGCTGCTCATGAACGCGAAGGTCAGGCCGAGGGCGGCACGAAGGCCCGGCAGGCGCAGCAGCGCGAACTGCATCAGTGGATCGCGGCTGCGCAGCTCGATCTGCACGAACGCGAACAGGATCAGTATCGACAGCACCAGGCAGCCCAGCGTGACGGGCGCCGCCCACCCCCATTCGGGGCCCTGTACCAGCGTGGTCACCAGCAGGCTGCCACCCAGGGTCACGGTGATGCAGCCGGCCAGATCGAACGAACGGCCCTGCGGGCGCGAAGCATCGGGCGGCAGCCACGCACCGGCGGCAAGCGCGCACGCGGTGGCCAGCGGCACGATCACCGCCAGCACCGCCGGCCAGCCGAAGGCCTGGGTGAGTACGCCACCGAGCAGCGTACCCAAGGCAAGACCCACTGCACTGGCCATGCTCCAGATCGCCAGCGCGCGGTTGCGGGCCGGGCCTTCTTCATACAGCGTGTTGATCAGGGCCAGCGTTGCCGGGAACAGCAGCGCGGCACCGATGCCCTGCGCTGCGCGCGCGATGATCAACAGGCCCGCATTCGGCGCCAGCGCGCCGAGCAGCGATGCCACCGCGAACAACAGCATGCCCAGGCGGTAGAAGCGGCGGCGGCCGATCAGGTCGGCGGCACGCCCGCCCAGCAGCAGGCTGCCGCCGAAAGCCACGGTGTAGGCACTGACCACCCATTGCAGCTGCTGCGCGTTGATCTGCAGCGCGCGGCCCATGTCATGCAGCGCGACAAAGATGATGGTGGCATCCAGGGCGATGATCAGCTGGGCGGTGGCCAGCAGGGTCAGTGCCCAGCGCGGGTATTTGAGGGGAGGCATCGGTGGTCTGGACTGAAGGGGGAGCGCAGTCTCATTGATGCAGCGGAATCAATAAACCCCTCACCCGCCATATCTGTCATGATTTTCTGCATGAGTGGATCATCGATGGACCTCAACGCGGTGCGCATGCTGGTGCAGGTGGCCGAAGCACGCAGCTTCACCGTCGCTGCCGGCCAGCTCGGCCTGAGCCAATCCGGGCTGTCGCGTGCGATCAGCCGGCTCGAGGTGGACCTGGGCGTGAAGCTGCTGCAGCGGAACACGCGCAACGTGGCATTGACCCCGGATGGGCGCCAGTTTGTGGAACAGGTCGCGCCACTGCTGTGCGGACTGGAGGACGCGGAACGGCAGCTTGCCGATCGCCCCTGCACGCCGTCGGGCACGCTGAAGATCAGTGCGCCGTCGATGTTCGGCCGCAAGGTGCTGGTGCCCCTGCTGGCGCCGCTGCTGGAGCGTCATTCACAACTGCAGGTCGAAGCCGTGCTCAGCGATCGCCTGGTCGACCTGGTCGAAGAGGGGTTCGACGCCGCGCTGCGGACTGGCACCATCGCCGACCAGCGCATCGTCGCCCGGCCCCTGCGACCGCTGCGCTGGGTGACCGTCGCCAGCCCGGACTACCTCGCCCGGCGCGGTGCACCGGGCGATGTGGCCGCACTGGCCGGGCATGCCTGCCTGGCCGTGCGCAACCTGCGCAGTGGCCGCCTGGTGGACTGGCAGTTCCTTCAGGACGGCCAGCTGCGCGAGTTCACGCCACCGACGCGGATGGTGTTCGACAGCGGCGACCCATTGGTGGAAGCCGCCATCGCCGGCATCGGCATCGTGCAGGTAATGGATTTCGCCGTGGCCGACGCCTTGGCCGACGGCCGTCTGCTGCGCGTGCTGCAACCGTATGAAGGCCGCAGCCGCGAACTCTCTTTGATCTACCCACCTTCGCGCCAGCACTCGCCGAAGCTGCAGGTGCTGGCCGACGCGCTGCTTGCAGGGGACTGGTAGCACCGGGCCATGCCCGGCGAATCAAACCGCGGCAACAGATCGCGATGCCGCCGGGCGTGGCCCGGCGCTACCGGCGGGTTACGCGAAGCTGTCCGTGGCGCGCACCAGCGCGTCGACATTCTCCGCTTCGAACGCGGAGTGGCCCGATGCCGGGGTGATTTCCAGCTTCGCCTTCGGCCACACCTTGGTCAGGTCCCAGGCATTGGCGAGCGGGCACACCACGTCGTAGCGGCCATGCACGATCACGCCCGGGATGTCGGCGATGCGGTGCGCGTCGCGCAGCAGCTGGTCTTCCACCTCGAAGAAGCCACCATTGACGAAGTAGTGGTTCTCGATACGGGCAAAGGCCAGCGCGAAATGCGGGTCTTCGTGGCTGTTGATGAAGTCGTCATCCACATGCAGGAAGCTGGTCGCACCCTCCCACACGGCCCAGGCCTTGGCTGCTTCCAGGCGGGTCGCCTCGTCTTCACTGGTCAGGCGACGGTGGAACGCCGAGATCAGGTCATGGCGTTCAACCACCGGAATGGGCTTCAGATAGTGCTCCCATGCATCGGGGAACAGGCGGTTGGCGCCTTCCTGGTAGAACCACTCCAGCTCCCAGCGGCGGAGCATGAAGATTCCGCGCAGAACCAGTTCGGTGACGCGCTGCGGATGGGTTTCGGCGTAGGCCAGCGCCAGGGTTGACCCCCAGCTACCACCGAACACCTGCCAGCGGTCGACGTTCAGATGCTCGCGCAGCCGCTCGATATCGGCCACCAGGTCCCAGGTGGTGTTGTCCACCAGATCCGCATGCGGCGTGGAACGGCCGGCACCGCGCTGGTCGAACAGGATGATGCGGTACTTCGCCGGGTCATGGAACTGGCGCATCTTGTCGCTGCAACCGCCGCCCGGACCGCCGTGCAGCATCACCACCGGCTTGCCATCCGGATTGCCGCACTGCTCGAAGTACAGCGTGTGGCGGTCGTCGACCTTCAGGGTGCCGACGTCATAGGGGGTGATGGCGGGGTACAGCGTACGCATGCTTGCAGCTCCAGGGTGATGCCCTGCCGGGGCAGGAGAACCCCCATTCTAGGCCGGTCGCCGGCCGAGGGTGACCCGATCACGCTGCTCAAGGTCCTGCTGGGTCTGCACGTCGGCGAAACCGGCCGCATCGAACAGCGTGCGGATCGCCGCGCCCTGGTCCCAGCCGTGCTCGATCAGCAGCCAGCCCGCCGGCTGCAGGTGTTCGGGCGCGCCTGCAACGATGCGGCGGATATCGTCCAGTCCGTCGATGCCGGACGCCAGCGCGCTGGCCGGCTCGAACCTCAGGTCGCCCTGCTGCAGATGCGGATCTTCGCTGGCGATGTAGGGCGGATTGCTGGCAATCAGTGCAAAGCGCGCGCCCTGCAGCGGTGCGTACCAGTCCTGTCCACCTTCAGCGAAACGCACGTTGCGCAGTTCATGGTGGGCGGCATTGCGCGCAGCCATGGCCAGTGCACCGGGGCTGGCATCGGTGGCCAGCACCTGTGCCAGCGGCCGCTCGCTGGCCAGGGCCAGGGCGATCGCACCACTGCCGGTGCCGAGGTCGACCACGGACAGCGGGCGGTCCGATGGCAGGCGTTCCAGCGCCAGCTCCACCAGCAGTTCGGTTTCCGGACGCGGGATGAGGGTCGCCGCATCGACCCGCAGATCAAGCGTCCAGAACCCGCGCCGGCCGGTCAGGTAGGCCACCGGCTCACCGGCGGCGCGACGCGCCAGCAGCGCCTCGAAGGCAGCCTGCGCCGTTGCCGGCAGCGGATCGGTCGCATGGGCGAACAGCCAGCTGCGTGGACGCTCCAGCACATGCAGCAGCAGCAGCTCGGCTTCGTGGCGGGCGTCGATGCCGCCCAGGCGGGCGCTGGCGTCGGCCACCACCTGGCGCAGGGAGGGTTGGGTTGGGGAAGACATTCCGCAATTGTAGAGCCGAGCCCATGCTCGGCTGCTTCTGGAACAGCCGAGCATGGGCTCGGCTCTACAGATCCGCGGTCGAGCGTGGGCTCGGCTCTACAAAAGCTGGAATCCGTTCAGGTTTCGCCCGAGGGCATAAGGAGGGGCTATCAGCCCTCTTCACGCGTCCCTGGCGATTTTCCTTGTCACACAGGCAGTTGCAGGATGAGGGACGCAAGGTTCAGTGCGGGCTCATGGCAATTTGATAGGCTGCATCTATCAAATAGATGCAATCAATTGATTGTTCTTATCGCAACTGAGCCGGTAACCTAGCTCCTGTCGATCCACCCACTCCCTTCACCCAGAGGAAAAATGATGTCCCTCATCAATACCCAGATCCAGCCGTTTGAAGCCAACGCCTACCACAACGGCGAGTTCATCAAGGTTTCCGATGCCAGCCTGAAGGGCCAGTGGTCCGTCCTGATCTTCATGCCGGCTGCATTCACCTTCAACTGCCCGACCGAGATCGAAGACGCCGCCGACCACTACGCCGAGTTCAAGAAGGCTGGCGCTGAGGTCTACATCGTCACCACCGACACGCACTTCTCGCACAAGGTGTGGCACGAAACCTCGCCGGCCGTCGGCAAGGCCCAGTTCCCGCTGGTCGGCGACCCGACCCACCAGCTGACCAACGCCTTCGGCGTGCACATTCCGGAAGAGGGCCTGGCCCTGCGCGGCACCTTCATCATCAATCCGGAAGGCGTGATCAAGACCCTGGAGATCCACTCCAACGAGATCGCCCGCGACGTCTCCGAGACCCTGCGCAAGCTGAAGGCCGCCCAGTTCACCGCCGCCAACCCGAACCAGGTGTGCCCGGCGAAGTGGAAGGAAGGCGAGAAGACCCTGACCCCGTCGCTGGACCTGGTCGGCAAGATCTAACGCAGCACCGGCACGCCGTGGCCCCATGCCACGGCAGGCCCATCTCCATGCCGGCGGCATCGCCGGCGTGGGGGTGAACCCAAGACAGCCATCGCCGGCCCGTCGCGGCCAGCCAGCCCCTTCCACGGTCGCTGTCTTGGGTTCACCCCTACCCCCTGCTGGTCCGCTACCTTCTACAGCGGTGCCACGCCCCCTGTTTGCCTGAAGCCAGGAGAAGACCCGATGTTGGACGCCAACCTGCAGTCGCAGCTGAAGACCTATCTGGAGCGCGTGACCCGCCCCATCCAGATCACCGCGCATGCCGACGACGGCGACAAGTCGCGGGAAATGCTGGAACTGCTGCAGACCCTGGAAAGCCTGTCCGACAGCATCTCGCTGCAGGTGCTGCGTGATGGCCAGGGCCGCGTGCCTTCGTTCGACCTGGGCACGCCCGGCCAGGACATCCACCTGACCTTCGCCGGCCTGCCGATGGGTCATGAATTCACCTCGCTGGTGCTGGCGCTGCTGCAGGTGGGCGGTCATCCGTCCAAGGCCACCGCCGAACTGATCGAGCAGGTGCAGAGCCTGGAAGGCGAGTACCGGTTCGAGACCTATTTCTCCCTGTCCTGCCAGAACTGCCCGGACGTGGTGCAGGCGCTGAACCTGGCCGCGGTGCTCAACCCGCGCATCCAGCACGTGGCCATCGACGGCGCGCTGTTCCAGGAGGAAGTGGAGAAACGCGAGATCATGTCGGTGCCGACCGTGTATCTCAACGGTGAAGTCTTCGACCAGGGCCGGATGACGCTCGAACAGATCGTGGCCAAGCTGGATACCAACGCCAGCAAGCGCGACGCAGAGAAGATCGCCGCCAAGCAGGCCTTCGACGTGCTGGTGGTGGGCGGCGGCCCGGCTGCCGCGGCCGCAGCGATCTACGCCGCGCGCAAGGGCATCCGCACCGGCATCGCCGCCGAGCGCTTCGGCGGCCAGGTACTGGACACCATGGCCATCGAGAACTTCATCTCGGTCAAGGAGACCGAAGGCCCGAAGCTCGCTACCGCGCTGGAGCAGCATGTGCGCGAGTACGACGTGGACATCATGGATCTGCAGCGCGCGACCGCGCTGGTGCCGGCCGGCGACGATGGGCTGGTACAGGTGCAGCTGGAAAACGGCGCGGTGCTGAAGTCACGTTCGGTGATCCTGTCCACCGGTGCGCGCTGGCGGCAGATGAATGTGCCGGGCGAAGAGCAGTACCGCAACAAGGGTGTGGCCTACTGCCCGCACTGCGATGGCCCGCTGTTCAAGGGCAAGCGCGTGGCGGTGATCGGTGGTGGCAACTCCGGCGTTGAAGCTGCCATCGATCTGGCCGGCATCGTGTCGCATGTAACCCTGCTGGAATTCGATTCCAGCCTGCGCGCCGATGAGGTGCTGCAGAAGAAGCTTCGCAGCCTCGGCAATGTCACCGTGCTGACCAGCGCCCAGACCACCGAAGTGCTGGGCGATGGCAGCCGGGTCACCGGGCTGGTCTACAAGGACCGCATCGGTGGCGACGCCCACCGCGTAGAGCTGGAAGGCATCTTCGTGCAGATCGGCCTGCTGCCCAACACCGAGTGGCTGAAGGACACCGTGGCGCTGTCGCCGCGCGGCGAGATCGTCATCGACGACCGTGGCCAGACCAGTGTGCCCGGCGTGTTCGCCGCAGGTGATTGCACGACGGTACCCTACAAGCAGATCATCATCGCCATGGGCGCCGGCTCGACCGCCGCACTGAGCGCGTTCGATCACCTGATCCGCTCGTCGGTGAGCAAGAGCAGCGGGGCCGTTGCCGAAGCTGCCTGATCCACTGCTCCCGGGTTGCCGGGAGCATTGTCAGCTGCGGGGTGACCACGCCGCCAGCCGGTCCGTTATCCCTGGGATGTGAGGATGAATCTACGCGATCTGAAGTACCTGGTAGCCCTGGCCGACCACAAGCATTTCGGTCGGGCTGCCGCGTCGTGCTTCGTCAGCCAGCCCACGTTGTCCACCCAGATCCGCAAGCTGGAAGAAGAGCTGGGCCTGCCGCTGGTCGAGCGGGCCCCCCGCAAGGTGATGCTGACCCCGGCCGGCCAGGAAGCCGCTGCACGGGCGCGGGTGATCGTGTCCGAGGTGGAGCAGCTGAAGGAAGCGGCACGGCGCAGCCGCGATCCGGAAGCCGGCACGGTGCGCCTGGGAATCTTCCCGACCCTGGGCCCGTACCTGTTGCCGCATGTGATCCCGCGCATCCGCGAACGTTTCCCGGAACTGGAACTGCTGCTGGTCGAAGAGAAGAGCGATGTGCTGCTGGAGCGCCTGCGCGAAGGCAAGCTCGATGCCGCGCTGCTGGCACTGCCGGTGATCGACGATCAGCTGCACGCCGAGTTCCTGTTCGAGGAGCCGTTCCTGTTGGCCGTCTCCGGTCGCCATCCGCTCGCCCAGCGCGCCCATCTGGATGTGCAGGAACTGGCCACGCAGAAGCTGCTGCTGCTGGAAGACGGCCATTGCCTGCGCGACCAGGCGCTGGAAGTGTGCCGGCTGTTCGGCGCCAACGAGAAATCCGAGTTCCGCGCCACCAGCCTGGAAACATTGCGGCAGATGGTCGCCGCCGATGTCGGCATCACATTGCTGCCAAGCCTGTCGGTGCAGCCCCCCGTCCCGCGCTCGAACAACATCCGCCTGCTCGATTTCATCGGTGAGGGCCGGCCCAGCCGCCGTATTGCGATGGTCTGGCGCCGCAGCTCGGCGATGAACGACTTCCTGATGGAGCTGGCCAGCCAGTTCAAGCGCCTGCCGCATGCGCTGTTCACGCTGGAAGCCGCCAATGGCACGGCCGCCGATCCGGCCAGCCTTTCCGGCCCGGCGCTGAACGGCTGACGGCCCCGCGTCCCCGCCCCCGAGCGGCGGGAGTCGATTCCGGTCGCATTTGTCCCCACAATACAGACAGGCGGCGCCAGCAGGCGCCGCCTTTTGCATGGTTTTCAACCAAGGAGTTTTACATGAACACCGCCAGCGGCCTGCCGCCGTCGATCACTGTCTCAACCTTCGACATGGACCGCCTGGAGGCCATGCTCGAAGCCCCTGCGCTGAGCCAGACGCCTGCCGCGCTCGCGCTTGCCGAAGAACTCAACCGGGCCACCGTGCTGGCGCCGGACCAGATTCCCGAAGGCATCGTCATGATGCATTCCCGCGTGGAGTGCGAAGATGGGGTCTCAGGCGAGAAGCACGTCCTGACCCTGGTCTTCCCCCGCGAAGCCAACGTCGATGAAGGCAAGGTTTCCGTGCTGGCCCCGGTCGGCAGTGCCCTGCTCGGCCTGTCGGTCGGCCAGAGCATCGACTGGACTGCACCCGGTGGTCGCAAGCTGCGCCTGCGCGTGACCGCAGTGCACAACGACCGTCCCTGATCTCCGCTGCGCACTGCGCGCGATCCGATTCCCCGTACCAGGAGCCGTAATGAGTACCTCGTCCAAACTGTCCCAGCTGCGCGAACTGTCCGTGGTCGTTGCCGATACCGGTGACTACGAGGCGATCAAGCGCCTGCAGCCGGTGGACTGCACCACCAACCCGACCCTGGTGAAGAAGGCACTGGACCTGCCGGTCTATGCCGATCTGATCGAGCGCGAACTGGCCTGGGGCCGTCAGCAGAGCGGCGACCGCGAGGCCGTGGTGCATGCGGTGGCCGATCGGCTGACCATCGGCGTCGGCGCGCTGCTCAGCACGCTGGTGCCGGGCCGCGTGTCCACCGAGGTGGATGCTGACCAGGCGTACGACACCGCCGCCACCGTGGCCAAGGCCCGCCAGTTCATCCAGATGTACGCCGATGCCGGCGTACCGCGCGAGAAGATCCTGATCAAGATCGCCGCGACCTGGGAAGGCGTGGAAGCGGCGCGGATCCTGCAGGCCGAGGGCATCGACTGCAACCTGACGCTGATCTTCAACCCGACCCAGGCGCTGGCCTGCAGCGAAGCGGGCGCGTTCCTGATCTCGCCGTTCGTCGGCCGCATCCTTGACTGGTACGTGGCCAACGGCCAGACCCCGGCCAACATCGATGAGGACCCGGGCGTGAAGTTCGTGCGCAGCGTGTATGCGGAGTTCAAGCGCCGTGGTTCGCCGACCGTGGTGATGGGCGCCTCGTTCCGTTCCACCGCACAGATCGAGGCGCTGGCCGGCTGCGACCGCCTGACCATTTCGCCGGATCTGCTGGAGAAGCTGGACGCCGATCACGGCGAGCTGCCGCGCAAGCTGGTGCCCGGTGAGGGTAACGGCGTGGCGGTGACCCCGATCGATGCGGCGACGTTTGCGGCGGATCTGGCTGCCGATCCGATGGCGACCGAGAAGCTGGCGACCGGTATCGAGGCGTTCGCCAAGGATCTGGAAGCGCTGCGCGAGCGGATCCGCGCGGCGCTGTAAGGGTTCCAGCCAACGGCTGAGCCCCTCGTGGCGGGGGCTCGGTCGCGAAAGGCATGAAGCAACCGCCGCGCTGGGTCGGGGGGGGGGGGGGGGGGGGGGGGGGGGCGGGGGCGGGGGCGCCGCCGGCGGGGGCGGGCCCCCCCCCCCCCCCCCCCCCCCCCCCCCCCCCCCCCCCCCCCCCCCCCCGCCCTCTGACAGTTTCCTGTGGCTGCCCGCCACGGAAGGAAGAAGGAAGAGCAACAGCGGGTCGCGCGCTTCGCTTGCTCGGAGCGGAGCATGGCTCCGCTCTACAAAAGACACCGCAGGATCAAACAAAAAGGACGCGGCGAAGGCCGCGTCCTTCTTGTTTTCCTTCAGTTCGTCAGTAACCCACGCTCTTGCCCACCGTCACCGGGAAACTGTCGGAGGTGGGGTGGTGTGGGTTGGCAGGACCGTTGGCGCCATGGATGGCGCCATCGAGCCCCCATGGATGGGTTCAGGGCGTGTCCTGCCGACCCACACCGCCCCGCCCTACTCACAGCAACCCAGAGCCGCTTTGGCTTTGGCTCTGGCTTTTGCTTCGGCAGTTGCTTTCCGCTTCTGCCCGCCGCAGGCGGACCACCGCGCGTCAGCGCGGCGCCTCCACATCCAGCCCGATCGGGCAGCTCACCCCGGTGCCGCCGATGCCGCAGTAACCGTTCGGGTTCTTCGCCAGGTACTGCTGGTGATAGTCCTCGGCGTAGTAGTACTCCGGCGCCGGGAACACGATCTCAGTGGTAATAGGGCCGTAGCCGGCCGCGTCCAGCTGCGCCTGGTACGTCTCGCGGCTGGCCAGCGCAGCGGCGTACTGCGTTTCGTCGGTGGCATGGATCGCCGAACGGTACTGGGTGCCGGTGTCGTTGCCCTGACGCATGCCCTGGGTCGGGTCGTGGCTTTCCCAGAACAGCTGCAGCAGCCGTTCCAGGCTCACCACCTTCGGATCGAACACCACCTGCACCACTTCGGTGTGGCCGGTGAGGCCGGAGCAGACTTCTTCATAGGTGGGATTCGGCGTGACGCCGCCGGCATAGCCGACCGACGTGCTGTACACGCCCGGCTCCGACCAGAATTTGCGCTCGGCTCCCCAGAAGCAGCCAAGCGCGAAACGGATCTGCTGCAGGCCGGCAAAGCGGTCCTTCAGCGGGTGACTGTTCACGAAGTGCTGGTTGCTGTGCAGCGGCAGTGGCTGATCACGCCCTGGCAGCGCCTCTTCCGGGCGCGGCAGGCGCTGCTTGAAGGCGCCGATGCCCAGGATGCCCTGTCCGATTCCCAACATGATGCGCTCCTACGCCGGAAGGCCGGCAATGTCGTCTGCATCGGAAATGGGGGCGTCGGCGGCGTGGCCCAAGTCCAGGCCGGCGACGATGCCTTCAGCCTCGGCCCGCGCGGCGTCGGGGATGCCGACCCTCAATACACCAAACAGCGGCAGTTCGCCCATGCCCCCCAGCAGCTGCTCGCCAAACACGAAGGCAGGAATGCCGGCATCTTCCAGCGCGTGCTTCACCAGGTGGGCGTCGAACAGATTGTCGGCCTTGTACACGATGTGCATGGGGCGGCTCCACGGGAGAGGCCTCCAGCATACGCCCGGGCGCTGAATGCCGCCGCTGCGCTCGCCGGGCATGGCCCGGCGCTACCCCCATTCGCCCGCGGCACATTCCCGCCGGTACCCCATCCCCCCGTAGACCCGGCGCACCCCCCGCACCCCAGACCCAGACCCCCGAACAATTTGGGATTTATAACCA
>NZ_JBRRES010000016.1:0-90875 GCF_056760395.1 Stenotrophomonas sp. STEN009
TTCGGCCCAACCCCCCTACTAGCCCGCCCCCCCCGCGCGCCCCCCGGGGGGGGTCGGGGGGGGGCGCTGGGGTTTCTCGCCGCCAAATGGCGGCCCCCCGCCGCCCCGGGTCCCCCCGGGGCCCGGCTACACTGCGGCACGTTCTTTCGCAGCTTGCATCATGGCCTTGCAGATCCGCCGCGCCACCTTCGCCGACGCTGAAGCGCTCTCAGCGATCGCCATCGCCACGTACACCGAAACCTGGGGCGACTCCTATCCGCCGCAGGATCTGCATGCGTTCCTGCACGCGCACTACAGCACGCAGCCGCAGCGCATCGAGCTGTCCGATCCACGCAGCGCGGTCTGGCTGCTGCTCGATGGCGATACGGTGGTTGGCTATCTGGCCGCAGGAGCCAACACCCTGCCGCATGTCGACGCCCGCGACGGCGACATCGAACTCAAGCGCCTGTATGTGCTGGCGGCGTACCAGAACGGCGGCCACGGGGCGCGCCTGATGGAGGCGTTCCTGCATTGGCTGGATACGCCGCAGCGCCGCACCCTGTGGGTCGGCGTCTGGGAGGAGAACCTCGGCGCACAGCGCTTCTACGCGCGCTACGGTTGCAGCAAGGCCGGCGAATACGACTTCATCGTCGGCGACAGCCGCGATCGCGAGTTCATCCTGCGCCGGGCCTGACGCCCCCGGGATCGCCGCTGCCCCGTGGGCCTGTCAGAAATCGAACAGGTCGGACAGGAAGCTTTCCTTCTTCTTTTTCTTGTAGCCGTAACCGTGCTGGCCACGGTTTTCGTCGTGACGCTGGCCAAGGTGGCGGGTATCGCGGTGCATCACCGGCGGTGGCACTGCCGCCGGTTGTGCCTGTGCTGGCGGCGGTGGCGGCACCGCCGCACCGGCATTGGCGCGCTCGATGATCTTGTCCAGTTCGCCACGATCCAGCCACACGCCGCGGCAATTCGGGCAGTAGTCGATCTCGATGCCGTGGCGCTCGGCCATCTGCAGGGTCTGGGTCTTGCACACGGGGCACAGCATCGGCATCGCTCCTGTCAGGTCTGATCTGGACTCTACCTGCTCTGCGATGACTGTCCGGCAACGCATGACCGATGGCAGGGGGACTTCCGGCGCGTGCCCTGCATCGCGCCGCATCGCACACTGCGGTCTGGTCCCGCATGGAATGCGCTGATGAGTGTCCTGTCCCACCTGCCGACTGCCGCCCGGATCCTGCTGGTCCTGCTGGGAACGGGCCTGGGGCTGAACGTACGTGACATCGCGGCGGCGCTGGGGCGGCCCATCCCCGGCCTGCCGATCCCCTATGGCGGCAGCCTGCTCGACAACGCCCTGGCGGTGCTGGTGGCCGTGCTGCTGGCCCTGCTGCTGCGTCCGCGCCACATGGGGTTGGCCGAAAGCCTCGGCCTGCGCGGCAACGGGATGCGCGGACCACTATGGGTGCTGCTGGCCAGCCTGCCCTGCTGGGTGGGTCTGGCCGTGCTCGGCCGACCCAACACGGCGCTGACCGCCCTCGATGCGACGATGCTGGCCGTTCTGTTTCCGCTGGCCGAAGAGATTCTGTTCCGCGGCCTGGGCTTCATTCTGCTGGTGAAGATCGTGCGCGGCCCGTGGCCCTTGCTCGCACTGCCGCAGGCCCTGTTGTTCGGCATGGTGCACTGGCTTGGATTCGGCGGTTTCGATGGCGGTGGGGTGGCGCTGTTCGTCGGCGCAGTGATCGCCTTGGGCGGCTTCGTCTTCGCCTGGCTGGACCGCCTGGATGGCAACACCCTGTGGTGCGGCCTGGCGCTGCACGTGTCGATGAACCTGGCCTGGAACGTGTTCAGCCTGGACGACGCCGTGGCGCTCGGTTGGCAGGCCACCAGCCTGCGCATCGGCACGGCTCTGCTGGCGGTCGCGGTCCTGGCCTGGGGCCTGCGCCGGCGCCGCCGCCTGTAACACCCACGTGGCTTGCCGTGCACGCCGGGATCACTACCGGATTGCGCATACTTGCGCGCCTTTTCACCGTCGCTGTCCGGAGTTGTCGCGTCATGTTGCTGTCCAAGCGCCACGTTGAACCGCGCGTCCTGCTGATCGAGGACGCGGAGGAGACCCGCGAACTGAGCCGCATGGCGCTGGAAAGCCAGGCCTGCCACGTGGTGGGGGTGAGCTCTGCCGAAGCGGCACTGGGCCTGCTGGCCGCCGGCGAGCGGTTCGACCTGCTGTTCACCGATGTCAATCTGGGCCTGATCAGCGGCATTGAAGCCGCCAACCGGGTCCGTGGCCTGCATCCCCAGCTGCCGATCCTGGTGACATCGGGCATGGACCAGCACGCCGTCCTGCCGCAGCTGCGCGACGGCATCCATTTCCTGCCCAAGCCGTACAACATGAGCGAGCTGCTCGATGCCATCCGCCTGTGCTTCCGCCACGCGGATGTGGGCGTATTGACCGGGCCGGATGCACAGGCGGCGTGAAGCATCCATCCACGCCCTGCGTGGATGACCTCCGCCGTCAACCGCTGCTGTACGGCCCGGTGCCCGGGAATACCCTCAGCAGCGCGCGCGTGATGACGTCCGGGTAGACCGTGAAGTGGTCCTCGTCATCGATCACCATGTTCTCCACCTTCAACGAACGTCCGCTGCTGCGCAGCTGCTCGGCGAACTCGGCGTTGTCGCGCAGCATGTCGTTGCGGGTGAAGTAACGCGGCTCGGGCTTGACCGTTTCAAAGCTGCCTACCGACAGCACCACCGTGGTCGGCTGCGTCGGCGCCTTGGCCTCCGCCTGCATGCGCGGCACGCGATGATCATCGAACCACAGCGACGGACTGGACAGGATGTAGCTACGGAACATGTCCGGGCGCGTGGTCAGCACATAGGCACCGAACAGGCCACCATAGGAATGGCCTGCATAGGCGCGCCGCGCCGGATCGGTGCGGTAGCGCGCATCGATCATCGGCAGCACCTGCTCGGCAAGAAAGTCGCGATAGTGCGCGGCACCGCCGTAGCTGACCTTATCACTGTATTCCCGCGGATTGGTACGTACCGGGTCGCTGGGCGTGTAGTCGCGCGAGCGGCTCTGCCTGGAGGTCAGCCCCTCCTGCGGCGGCAGCCCGACCAGGATGAAGTTTTCGATGTTGACGCCCTGCTGCCCCACCATGTGTCGCACGCTGCGCACCAGCGGGAAGCTGTACAGCGCGTCGGTCACGTACAGCACCGGATAGCGCTTTTCCGGATGTGCGGCGTAGTCGGCCGGCAACGCCACCCACACCGGGTAATCGCGGCCGACCGGATCGTGCACGCGCAGCGCCTCGGTATCCGGCAGCACCACACCCGGCGCGACGGTAGACGCGCTTTGCTTTGCCTCACTCTGCGCCGCCGGTGGCGCCACCGACATCGCACAGCCACTTACGGCCAGACAGGCCGCCACACTCCATCCACGCACACGCTTCATCATACACACTCCCGTTACGGGCGCCGCTGCCGCATTCTTGCATGCGGTGCACGCCGGTGCCAGTGCGGTCAGGGCGAAGCTGGCGGCGCGGGGAACAGCGTGCGCAGCGCCTGCAATGCGGCCGGGTGATAGATCGTGGCGTGGGTTTCCTCTGGCAGCGGCAGGTACTTCACCAGCGGCGACGGCGACGCCTGTTGCAGCAACGTAGCCAGCTGCGCCGCGGAACTGGCCAGTTCCGGTTGCCCACTGCTGGCCAGGAATACGCGTGGCTTTGCCTGCGTCACCGCCGGCAGCTGCGTGGCTGCGCCGGCCAGCAAGGTGCCACGGTTCCACCACAGGCTGGGATCGAGCGCGATGTAGCTGTTGAACAGGGTCGGTTCCTGCAGCAGTGTTTCAACCACAAACAGGCCGGCCAACGATTCGCCGATCAACGCACGCTCGTCGGTGGTCGGGTAGCGCTGGCGCACCTGCGGCATCAGTTCATCGCGCAGGAAGGCGCGGTAGGCCGCCGAACCGCCGATGCGCGGCGCGATCTTCTGGTCCTGCGGGTCCTTGCTGGGGCCGGTCATGTCGCGGCGGCGCTCGGTGTTCTCGATGCCGACCAGCAGGAACGGGCGCATGCTGCCGTTACCGGTCAGCACCTGCACCAGCCCCGCCACATGCAGGAAGTCCTCGCCGATGCCGCCGTCGGGCATGTAGAGCACCGGCAGCGGTGCCTTCGGATCCAGGCCCCACGGCTGCGGGCGGTAGACATTGATGCGGCGGGTCTCGCCCAGCGCCTTCGATTGCACGGTGAAGGTCTCGCCGATGACGAGCGGCGCGGCCGGCGTTGTCTGCGCGGACGGCGCGGGTTCGGCGGCCATCAGTGGCGCGGGGGAGACGGCGGACAACAACAGCGACAGCACGATGGGGCGCATGGGGGAACCCGTCCTGGGAAAGAGGCCGAGCATAGCGCGAGGTCGCTGTAGATCCACGCCAAGCGTGGATGGATCACTGTAGAGCCGAGCCCACGCTCGGCTTGGCCCTGACGCGAACTGCAGCCGAGCATGGCTCGGCTCTACAACACCTCGCTCTGGCGCGGACGCCAACATCTCGGTCGTCGCAAATGCACCGATTTTCGAGGGTACGACTCGCAGGCCTTGCCACCGCTGCAGGCGAAAGTCACGCCCATTTTCCACGCGACACATCACGGCACGGTCGCCGCCACCCGCTGTTCTCGACAACTTCCAACGCGATAAACCGGGCGTAAGCATCAACACGTCGCGTGCTGTCGCTTGCCGCATCAGATGCACCTGCGCCACCATCGTCGCGCGCCTTGGTTCCACATTTCTCTTCGGAGAATCCTCATTGAAATCCAAGCGCGTGCGTAATCACCATGCAGCGCCACCGACAACAAGTGGCACCGGGCCTGCAAGCCCGTGATTACTTTCAAGCATGTTGTTTGCGCTCCCCCGTCGGCATCATCACTGGATGGTGCCGGCGGGTGATCCATCGGCCTTCATGGCGGGCGGTGCGTGGGGGTCTCTGGACCCGCCGGTCAATTGCTTGATGTCATCCCGGCTTGCAGCCACGCATCGCCCGCCACCCGCTCTGCGCGGTGGCACGTCCACGCAAGAGCCGAGGAAGCCGAGATGACCGAACGTCCGCACTATGCTTCACACGCCGCCAGCATCGATGATGACGACGACAACCCATCGCCCGAACTGAGCACCTTCCTGGGCTGCCTGAAACGCATCCGCGCGGGTGAAGGTGCCGATGGTCTGCCCTGGCCTGAGGCCGACGTTTCCCCGGGGCGTGGGGTTGCCCTGTCGCGGGTGGAGCGGGCGGCCATCGGCATGCTCACCGTGGCGGAAATGCTGCACGCCGCCGACCGCTGCCGGGAAATGGCCACGCCGGACCGGCATCTGGACGCCGGGGTAGTGGAAGGGCTGTTCTTCGCCTGCCGCAGTTTGGCCGAGCTGGTGTGCCGGGATGTGCGGGCCGAGTAGCCCGCTGCCGCAAAGCGGTCCATACTCGGGCCGGACCGGTCCATCGTCATGTTCAAACCTACAAGGAGGTACGCATGTTGAATGCAATGATCGTCGTCGCACTGGCCGCAGGCCCAACCGCATCCGCTCCGTATGGCGACTGCTTGCTCGCTAACCTCCAGCCCGGGCTGTCCGACCGTGCGGTGCAACTGGTGCAGCAGGCCTGCGCCGCGAAGCATCCCGACAGCTTCGCTGCATCAGTGGAACTGGAGCGCAGATACAGCATCCAACGGCAGGCGCAGTTCAGTGCTGATCGTGCCGCAGCGGAGCAGGCCGCGAACGCCGCCGCCCGCGCTGCGAATGTGGCTGCCACCGTGGCGGCGGAACGCGAGGCAGCAGAGGCCAAGGCTGCGACGGCGAAGTAGCCTCCACAGGACGCGCAGAACGCGTCCGCTGATTGTTGTCCAAGGAATGGAACTCCCATGCAGACGAAGTCGCTTGCTTTCGGCATCGCGCTGTTGACGAGTGTGTCTGTCGGCCCGGCACTGGCCGGTGCACAAGCCGCCCCCGTAAAGGCGCGCACCACCGTGGAATCGCGGACGACCTGGCCGGCAGGCTCCGTCGAGGCCGCGTCCATTCTGGCGTGGGTCAAGGCACGGTCTCCCGGCCATGCGCCCATCACCTCTGGGGGAGAGATTTCTATTGTCCGCAGGCAGATTGAGCCGCAGCCGCTGACTCGAACATCCAGCGGCTCAACTGTGGAGCTGCCCGCCTCAGGGCGGCAGGGCGAGGCGATCACGATCACGAATCGCCAGGCAGATGGCTCCATCGAAACCTGGGCCCATACAGGGATCGACAGCGGGTGGATGCTGGTTGAGTATCACTTCAAGCGCGGCTTCAGCCCCGAGAGCATCAAGTAATCGAGCTACGCTCCTGGGCTGCTGCTGGACCAAACGCGCCTCGCGCAAGCCGGCACCGCTTTTCAACTTGGCTCTGGCGCAACCGGCCTCTGGCAGCGGCGGCAATCTGGACGGAACGGCCCACGCGTCTGGCCGGCCACTGGCCGTGATCTGGGAGCAATGAAACTGGGTACTGGTCTGGCCGCAGCTGGCGTTGGGCCGGCGTAATGGTTGTTGCCACCATCACCTGCGTTCTGTGGACACGCGCGAGGCGAGTTCGGGAAACCACAATGTAGGAATTTCCCTATAGCACGGAAATCGGAGAGCTGAAAGACTCTGAACCGCTCGTAGATGTCGAGCTAGCCAAGACCTAGAGGAGTGATTATGAAGACCCATAACATCCTGTTCGGTTTCATTGCTGTCACGATCGGTGCGATGTCTACAATTGGTGTGGTGCCTGAAGCGAAGGCCGCCGGCTTTCAAACAACCTGCAGCCCTCTCGGGGGTGGCTGGTACCAATGTACGGAAAAGTACTGCAACAACGATGGCTGCGTGGTTGTGAATACTTGGAGCCAGTTCTTCCAAGGCGATCAAGTGATCTTCGAGTAACGTTCCCCACATGAACATCGGCGCAAAGGCTCAGGTCTTTGCGCCTTACCCCAATTGGCAATTGCGATCGCTCGATTTGAAAGCAGAGATAGTCGATCAGGCGGCCGCAGCCAAGCACCGCGCGGAGCGGTGGATATTTTGCGGAGCGCGGGGGAAGGGCTGAAACCCTTGGTGCACATGGTGGGCCGTGTAGGATTCGAACCTACGACCAAAAGATTAAAAGTCTTCTGCTCTACCGACTGAGCTAACGGCCCGGTGCACTGCCCCAGCCGCGTGGCGGGGGTGGGCATTCTACCCTACTTTGCCACGCGACGCGAAACCCCATGCCCGCAGTCCGGCCAATCAAGCGCCCGGGCAGCCGGCTTGAACCGGCTTAAACCTTCCGCCCACACCGCGCATCCCATCCCTGATCCCCACTGGAGAGCCAGGATGCGCCGCTGCCTGCCCCTGATCGCCGCACTGCTGTTGCCCGGCGCCGCGCTGGCAGCGGCGTCCCCGGTGCGTAGCGGCGACATCGCCCGCTTCTGGGCCACCTACGATGCGGTGCGCGCCGAACCCGATGCCGAGCGCCGGGTGGCGCTCGTGCAGCAGCACTACGTCGACCCGGGCAGTCCCGGCCTGCATGCGCTGATGCAGGTCCGCAATTACACCGCGCGCGAGTATGCCGATGCCATGCGCGCGTGGCCGCGGTTCTGGAACTCGGTAAGGCCACTGACAACCAACGCCCGCAGTGCCAGCGCGACGCTGGAACAGGATCTCATGGCCTTCCGCACGCTCTACCCCTCCCTGCGCCCGGCCACGATCACCTATGCGGTGGGCGTGCTGCGTACCGGCGGCACCACGCTGGGCGACCAGGTGCTGATCGGTGCGGAGATGGCACTGGGCGACGAGCGCGTGGATGTCAGCGAACTGCCGGAGCCGATGCGCAGCCGCCTGCGCATCTTCTATGACAGCCGCCCCGGCGCGAACAACGCGCAGAACAACCTGCATGAGTATGTGCACACCCAGCAACGCGAGACCACCGGCAATCTGGCGCAGTACGCGGTACGCGAGGGTGTGGCCGAGTACATCGCCGAGCGCATCAGCGGCAGGCGCCCTGCCCTGCCGCTCTATGACTACGGCCCGCTGCACGAGGCGGAGATACGTACCCGGTTCATCGCCGAGATGGACGGCGATGACCTGGACAACTGGCTGTACAACAGTGCCCGCAATCCGTTCGGCGTGAGCGACGTGGGCTACTACGCCGGTTATCGCATCGCGCAGGAGTACATGCGCAGGCAGGCCGATGAGAAGGCGGGGATCGCGCGGATGATCGAGCTGGACTACGCCGATCCCAAGGCGGTGCGGGCCTTCATCGAAGCTTCGGGTTGGTTGCAGCAGCGGTAGCGCCGGGCCATGCACGGCGCACAGTGCCAACCAAGGTTGGCACCCACCAGCGTCAGGCCTGCCCGGCGCACAGTGCCAACCAAGGTTGGCACCCACCAGAGTCAGGCCTGCCCGGCGCACAGTGCCAACCAAGGTTGGCACCCACCAGTGTCAGACCTGCCCGGCGCACAGTGCCAACCAAGGTTGGCACCCACCAGAGTCAGGCCATGCCCGGCGCTCAGTGCCAACCAAGGTTGGCACCCACCAGCGTCAGGCCTGCCCGGCGCTCAGTGCCAACCAAGGTTGGCACCCACCATTGGGGCATCAGCCCCCATCACCTCAGGCGTACAGCGTCGGGTCGGCCACGCCGGCGTCGGCGAAGCCCTGTGCACGCAGGCGGCAGGCATCGCAGTGGCCGCACGCGGCACCGTTGGCATCGGCGTTGTAGCAGGACACGGTCAGGCCGAAGTCCACGCCCAGGCGCACGCCCTCGCTGACGATCTGGCCCTTGCTCAGGAACTGCAGCGGCGCGTGCACCTTGATGCCCGCGCCTTCCACGCCGGACTTCGTCGCCAGGTTGGCCAGGGTCTGGAAGGCGGCGATGAATTCGGGGCGGCAGTCCGGGTAGCCGGAGTAATCCACGGCATTGACGCCACAGAAGATGTCGTTGGCGCCCAGCACTTCGGCCCAGCCCAGGGCCAGCGACAGCATGATGGTGTTGCGTGCCGGCACGTAGGTGACCGGAATGCCGGCACCGCCGGCCTCGGGCACGTCGATGTCATCGGTCAGTGCCGAGCCGCCGATGCTGCGCAGGTCCACATCCACGATCTTGTGCGCGACCACGCCCTGGGCCTTGGCCACGCGTGCGGCGGCGTCCAGTTCGGAGGTGTGGCGCTGGCCATAGCGTACGCTCAGGGCATGCACGGCAAAGCCCTGTTCCTGGGCCATGGCGATGACGGCGGCTGAATCCATGCCGCCGGAGAGAAGCACGACTGCCTTCTTCATGGAAAATCTTCCGGTTGGGGGAGGAAAGCCAGCACGCTGTCCCGCGCCGGAGTTGCATCAGGAAACAAGGGTGGCCTCAGCGGCCCGGCTCATCGTTCCACAGAATCTTGTGCAGCTGCATCTGGAAGCGTACCGGAAGCCGGTCTTCAACAATCCAGTCGGCCAGCTGGCGCGCGGTGATCTCCCCCTTGCTGGGCGAGAAGAACACCGTGCAACGCTTCACCAGCTCGTGCTCGGCCAGCAGGGCCTTGGCCCAGTCGTAGTCCTCGCGGCTGCAGATGACGAACTTGATCTGGTCGCGTGCGGTCAGCAGCGGCAGGTTCTCCCAGCGGTTGCGCGCCACCTCGGCCGAACCCGGGGTCTTGATGTCGACCACGCGTGATACGCGCGGGTCCACCGCGCTGACGTCCAGCGCACCGGACGTTTCCAGCGAGACGTCCAGGCCGGCGTCACACAGCTTCTGCAGCAGCACCAGGCAGCGCTTCTGCGCCAGCGGCTCGCCGCCGGTCACGCAGACGTGACGCACGCCCTGGGCCAGCACTTCGGCCACGATGTCGTCGATATCCCACCAGGTGCCGCCGTGGAAGGCGTACGCGGTGTCGCAGTACTGGCAGCGCAGCGGGCAGCCGGTCAGGCGCACGAACACGGTCGGCCAGCCGGCGGTATCGGCTTCGCCCTGCAGCGACGTGAAGATCTCGGTGATCTTCAGGCGCGGCAGGGGCGACTGCACGATGTCGCTGGGGGTGGCGACGGCGTTGGACGGGGTAACGGCGGTCATGGCGGGAACTTCTTTGTGGGACACGTGGCGGGTGGGCTACCGTGGCCGGTAACGAAAGCAGCAGAGCATGGCTCGGCTCTACAACAGCAACCGGACGGGCATGGCCCAGCCGGTGATGCGAGCCGCCGGGCATGGCCCGGCGCTACCGGATCCGGGCGGGTTGGCCGATCCGGAAACGAAAGCAGCCGAGCATGAGCTCGGCGCTACGGGACACGTATTGTACGCCCGGTCAGCGGATCTGCTGGCCCAGGCGGATCGACTGCAGGCGGTCCTGCGCGGTGCGCGCGGCGTCCGAGCCGGGGTACTGCGCCACGACGGTCTCCAGCGTCTGCTGGGCCTGATCGACCTTGCCCTCGCCATACTGCGAGAGGCCGACCTTGAGCAGGCCGCCCGCGGCCTTGTCATGGGTCGGATAGCGTGAGAGCAGCTCGCGGAACTGGGTCTCGGCCATCGGGAAATTGCGGGTGGCGTAGTAGCTCTCGCCCAGCCAGTACAGTGCATTCGGCGCGTACACGCCGTTCGGATACAACTGCAGGAAGCTCAGGAACAGCTGCGCCGAATCATCGTACTTGCCGGCCTTGAGCGAATCGAAGGCGACGTTGTAGGCGGTGCGCTCATCACCCGTGGCGGCCAGACTGCCGGGATCGCCATGGATGGACGGCGGCCGCTCGGAAGTGGCCGCCGCTGCCGGTTTGGCCGGGGCCGGTGCGGCCTGCGGCGCGTTCGCCGGAACGGGGGGCAGGACCGGGGCATTGCCCCCTTCCAACCGGTTCAGGCGGCTGTCCAGGTCCAGGTACTGATCCTGGGCGGACTGCTTGAGCTGGGCGTTGTCGTGCTGCAACTGCTCGATCGAGGCCTGCAGGCTGGTCACCTGCTGCCGCAGCTGGTTGATCTGGTTCAACAGGTCCTGGTTGGCACTGTTGTTGTACATCTGCTGCTCGAGCGCGCCGACACGATCGGCCAGACTCTGTCGCTGTGCATGCGCCGGTGGGGGGGGCCCCCCGGCGGCCCCCCCCCCCCGGGGCAGGGCCCCCGCTCGTGGTCAGGCCCGGGTCTGCTGGCCGTAGGTGTCCAGCAGGCGGGCGAAGACTTCCTCGCCGATACGCTGGAAGGCCTGCTCGTCGGTCTGGCCTTCCACGGCGAGCTGGAGCAGGCCCTCCAGCAGGGCGCGGTCGGTATCGGAATGGGAATGGCTGGGGTGCATCGGGGGCCTCCACGGCAGTCGCACGGTCTACGGTCGCAAGGGCCGTGCCAGCGTGGCCGGACCCCTCCGCAGGCGATAGCGGCCGCGGGCGCTCCAGCTTTAGGGTCGCAAACTGACGTGGAGGGCCTGGACTTGCCCCTGTTCAGGCTTCACGCGATCATGGCGCCCGGCTGCGCACCATCCACGCAGTCGCCGCAGGAGACAGTCCCATGGCTTCGGTCACGCCCCCCGGTCTGGCCTACGAGGTCGATCACGACCAGGCCAACCATCGCTTCACTGCCCGTGTGCGTGGACAGGTGGCGGTGCTCGATTACCAGATCAAGCGCAGACGCATGGTCATCACCCACACCGAGGTGCCCGAGCCGATCGCCGGCCGGGGCATCGCCGGCGAGTTGACCCGCGTGGCGCTGCGGTTCGCGCGGGAGCAGAAGTACAAGGTCGTGCCGGCGTGTGCCTACGCCGAGGCATTCCTGCAGCGGCATGAGGAGTATCACGACCTTCTGGCGGGATGACGCCAGCGGGCTACGCTTAAGCCAGGGCGGGCGATGATGGATGAACATGAACAGGGGATCCCGATGAAGATTGGAAACAACCGGCTGCTGCGCGGAAGCGTGCTGGCCGGTGTGGCAGGCGTGCTGTTGCTGGCGGGCTGCCAGCGTGAAGCCGAAACCCCGGCACCGGTGGCCGACGCGGCGCCGGCCGCCGATGCCTCCGCCACGGGCGAGGCGCCCGCTGCGGAAGCACCGCTCGACCTGCGCGACGTGATCGAGAACAACGAACGCGAGGTGGTGGGCATCAGCTATCCGGCAGGCATCGACCGCTATCCGGGCCTGGCGCGTGCGCTCCAGGACTACGCCACCACGGCCCGCAGCGAGCTGCAGCAGGCGCTCGATGGGCTGGGCAACGACAAGCCGACCATGCCCTACGAACTCTCGCTGAGCTTCGAGAAGGTGCTGGAGACGCCGCAGCTGGTGGTGGTGAGTGCCGATGGCAGCCGTTACACCGGCGGCGCCCACGGCGAACCCCTGGTGGCACGTTTCGTCTGGCTGCCAGAGCAACAGCAGATGCTCAGCGCCGACAAGCTGGTGACCGACAGCAAGGGCTGGAAGGCGATCAGCGATTTCGTCGCGGACCAGCTGCGCGAGCGCGTGGCGACACGCCTCAGCGGCGAGGACATGGAGCCGGCCGAGCTGCAGGAGTCGCTGCGCAATGCATCGCGCATGATCGCCGATGGCACCGGCCCGCAGCCCGACAATTTCAGCCAGTTCCAGCCGCTGACCGACGACAAGGGGCAGATCACCGCGCTGCGCTTTGTTTTCCCGCCCTACCAGGTGGGTCCATACTCGGATGGAACGCAGACCGCCGATGTGCCGGCGGCGGTGCTGTTGCCGCACGTGGCCAAGGATTACGTGGAGCTGTTCGCACGCGGTTGAGCGCAGACGAGGAGGGGGCGTGGATACAGGGTTGCAGGAGCGGGTCAGCGGCCTGCTCCACGAAGCCGGGGTCCGCATTGGCGGCTCCCGGCCACAGGACATCCAGGTACATGATCCGAGGTTCTTCGCACGGGTCATGGCGCACGGTTCGCTCGGCCTGGGCGAGAGCTACATGGATGGTTGGTGGGACGCCAACGTCCTGGACGAATTCCTGGTCCACCTCATGCAGGCGCATCTGGACGAACGGGTGCACGGCTGGCGGGAAGTGGCCGACGCGCTGAAGGCGCGCCTGTTCAACCTGCAGGCCGGGCAGGGAAGCTACGAAGTCGGCCGTCGCCACTACGATCTGGGCAACGATCTGTACCAGGCGATGCTGGGCCGGCGCCTGGTGTACAGCTGTGGCTACTGGCGGCAGGCCGATGATCTGGACGCCGCACAGGAAGCCAAGCTGGACCTGGTCTGCCGCAAGCTGGGATTGCGCCCGGGCCAGCGGGTGCTGGATATCGGCTGCGGTTGGGGTGAGGCCCTGAAGTTCGCTGCCGAACGCTATGGAGTCAGCGGGGTCGGTGTAACGATCTCGCAGGAGCAGGCGGAATTCGCGCGCGAGCTGTGCGCCGGTCTGCCGATCGAGATCCGCCTGCAGGACTACCGCGCGCTGGACGAACCCTTCGATGCGATCTTCTCGATCGGCATGTTCGAGCACGTCGGTGACAAGAACTACCGCAGTTTCTTCGAGGTGGCGCGGCGCTGCCTGTCGCCACGTGGCCTGCTGCTGCTGCACAGCATCGGGACCAACGTGTCGCGGCATCGTACCGATCCGTGGATCGCGCGCTACATCTTTCCCAACTCGATGCTGCCCTCGGCGGCGCAGATCAGCAGGGCATTCGAGGGGCGGTTCGTGCTGGAGGACTGGCACAATTTCGGCACCGACTACGACCTGACACTGCAGGCGTGGCGGCGCAACGTGGAGGCGGCCTGGCCGCGGCTGGATGCGCGCTATGACGAGCATTTCCGGCGGATGTGGCGCTTCTATCTGGCCGGTTCGATGGCGACCTTCCGTTGCCGGCACGCGCAGTTGTGGCAGCTGGTGCTTTCGCCGGAAGGCGTGCCGGGAGGCTATGTGGCGCCGCGATGAAGCCAGAGCGGGGGCAGATCCCTTTCGCAGAAAAGGGCTCTGACCCCAATCACAACGAAAAAACCGCCCGGTCTCCCGGGCGGTTTTCGTTTCACGCTATCGCACCGGCGATCAGTTGCCGGTGCCGGTCAGGCCACGCTTCTCCAGCAGCGGTTCGATCTGCGGCTCGTGGCCGGCGAAATCGCGGAACAGCTGCATCGCGTCGACGCTGCCGCCACGCGACAGCAAGGTGGCGCGGAAGTGGTCGCCGTTCTTGCGGCTCAGGCCACCGTTCTCGCGGAACCACTTCTGGGTGTTGGCGTCCAGCACTTCCGACCAGATGTAGGCGTAGTAGCCGGCCGAGTAGCCGCCCATGATGTGGCTGAAGTACGGGGTCTTGTAACGCGGCGGAACCGGTGCGTAGTAGATGCCGTCCTTCTCCAGCGCGGCGCGCTCGAAGGCCATCACGTCCTTGGCGGCCGGCACCTGGTCCGGGCCGATCTGGTGCCAGCGCTGGTCCAGCATGGCCGCACCCAGGTACTCGGTGGTGGCAAAGCCCTGGTTGAACTTGGCCGCGGCGATCACCTTGTCCAGCAGTGCCTGCGGCATCGCCGTGCCGTTCTGGTAGTGCTTGGCGTAGTTCTTCAGGATGGCGCTGTCATCGGCCCACATCTCGTTGACCTGCGAGGGGAACTCGACGAAGTCACGCGGCACCGAGGTGCCCGAGAAGTACGGGTACTTCACGTTCGAGAACATGCCGTGCAGGGCGTGGCCGAATTCGTGGAAGGTGGTCGTCACCTCATCCCAGGTCAGCAGGGTCGGCTGGCCGGCCGGCGGCTTGGGGATGTTGAGGTGGTTGGCCACCACCGGCTTGAAGCCGGTCAGCTTCGACTGCGAGACATACGAGTTCATCCATGCGCCGCCGCGCTTGGAGGCACGGGCGTACGGGTCGAACAGGAAAATCGCCAGCTGGCTGCCGTCGGCGTCGAACACGTCGTAGACGGTGACATCATCGTGATAGACCGGCAGGTCGGTGCGCTGCTTGAAGGTCAGGCCGAATTCCTGGTTGGCGGCGAAGAACACGCCGTTCTCCAGCACGTTCTTCAGTTCGAAGTACGGCTTCAGCTGCGACTCGTCGAAGTTGTACTTGGCCTGGCGCACCTTCTCGCTGTAGAAGGCCCAGTCCCACGGCTCCAGCGCGAACGTCGGCTTGCCCGCGGCCTTCTGCTCCTGGTCGATCATTGCCTGCAGGTCGGCCGCTTCGCGCTTGGCGTTGGCCACTGCGGCCGGGGCCAGCTTGCCCAGCATTGCGTTGACCGCCTCAGGGGTCTTGGCGGTCTGGTTGGTCAGGTTGTACGCGGCGAAGTTGGCAAAACCCATCAGCTTGGCCTTGTCGGCACGCAGCTGCATGATGCGCGAGACGATGGCGGTGTTGTCGAACTCGCCGCCGCGGCTGCCACGGCTGACCGATGCTTCGTAGATCTTCTGGCGCAGGGCGCGGTTGGCCAGGTTGGTCAGGGGCGGCTGGCCGGTGGTGTTGAGCAGGGTGATCACATACTTGCCATCCAGGCCACGGGCCTTGGCGGCTTCGGCGGCGGCGGCGATCTGCTCCCTGGACAGACCATCCAGTTCCTTCACGTCATCAACGGTGATCGCCGAAGCGTTCACTTCCGACTGCACGTTCTGGCTGAAGCGGGTACCGAGGTTGGCCAGCTCGGCGTTCATTTCCTTCAGCTTCGCCTTGTCCGCGTCAGACAGCTTGGCGCCGGCGCGCACGTAGTTGTCATAGTACTTCTCGACCAGGCGCACGCCTTCGGCGTCCAGACCCAGCTGCGTGCGGGTGTCATACAGCGCCTGGATGCGCGCGAACAGCTTGCTGTTCAGGGCGATCGCATCGCTGTGCGCGGCGAACCTGGCCGAGTAGTCGGCCTGCAGCTTCTTGCGGGTGTCGTTGGTGTCCGCGCCGACCAGGGCGAAGAACACGGTGGTCGCGCGGTCAAGGATGTCACCGCTCTTTTCCAGGGCGATGATGGTGTTGTCGAAGGTCGGCTTGGCCTTGTTGTTGGCGATGGCCTCGATTTCCTTCAGCTGCTGCGCCATGCCGGCATCGAAGGCCGGAGCGAAGTCGCTGTCCTTGATCTTGTCGAACTGCGGATAGTGCAGTGCCAGCGGGCTTTCGGCGAAGAACGGGTTGGCCTGCTGTGCGGTGGTGCTGGCAGCCGGGGTGGCGGCGCCGGCGGAATAGGCGGGCAGGGCAAGGCCGAGGGTCATGGCCACGGCAAGGGCAAGGCGGGTGGTCAAGGCGGTACTCCGGTAAGGCAGACAAGTGCCCGAGGTTAACCCGGGGTAATGGGATCGGGCTTGTGTCGAAAGGCATGGGCGGGGATACCATCGGAACCCCCCCATTGCGGAGATCTGCCATGACCACTGCGTTCGATTTCGGTTTCACCGACCTGGACGGCCAGCCGCAGGCCCTGGAGCAGTACCGCGGCAAGGCGCTGCTGCTGGTCAACGTGGCCAGCAAGTGCGGTTTCACCCCGCAGTACGAGGGACTGGAGGCGCTGTGGCGCGAGTACGGCCCGAAGGGCCTGGTGGTGATCGGCTTCCCCTGCGACCAGTTCGGCCACCAGGAACCGGGCAATGCCGAGGAGATCCGCAGCTTCTGTGCGCTGACCTATGCAGTGGACTTCCCGCTGTCGGAGAAGATCCAGGTCAACGGCGACGGTGCACACCCGCTGTGGAAGTGGCTGAAGTCCGAGAAGACCGGCCTGCTGGGGCTGAGCGCGATCAAATGGAACTTCAGCAAGTTCCTGGTCGGACGCGACGGGCAGGTGCTGAAACGCTACGCGCCGACCGACAAGCCGGAAAGCCTTCGCGGGGACATCGAGAAAGCGTTGCAGTCCCGGCAGTAAGGGCTGCCGCTTCCCGCGGCAGCGCCGGACGCAGGCCCGGCGCTACGGGTCACTTCTCGACGAAGGCGCGCTCGAACACGTAGTGACCCGGCTGGCCGATGCGCGGGGAGACCTGGAAGCCACGGGCGTCGAGCACCGTGCGCAGGTCGGCCAGCATCTGCGGGCTGCCGCAGATCATCGCGCGGTCATTCTCCGGGCTCAGTTCCGGCAGGCCCAGGGTGCGCTGCATTTCCCCGCTTTCCATCAGCGAGGTCAGGCGCCCCTGGTTGGCGAACGGTTCGCGGGTGACGGCCGGGTAGTACAACAGCTTGTCGCCGATCATCTCGCCGAGGAACTCGTGCTCACGCAGGTCCTTCTCGAAATAGTCGCGGTACGCCAGGTCCTTCTCGTAGCGCACGCCGTGGCACAGGATCACCTTCTCGAAACGCTCGTAGGTCTCCGGGTCCTTGATGATCGACAGCCAGGGCGCCAGGCCGGTGCCCGTGCCCAGCAGGTACAGGTTCCTGCCGGGATGCAGATCGCTGATCAGCAGGGTGCCGGTGGGCTTCTTGCCTACCAGAACCTTGTCGCCGGGCTTGATGTGCTGCAGGCGCGAGGTCAGGGGGCCGTCCTGCACCTTGATGCTGAAGAACTCCAGCTGCTCTTCCCAGTTCGCGCTGGCGATGGAGTAGGCGCGCAGCAGCGGCCGGGCGTCGGTTTCCAGGCCGATCATCACGAACTGGCCGTTCTCGAAGCGGAAACCGCTGTCGCGGGTGAGGGTGAAGCTGAAGTAGGCATCGGTCCAGTGGCGGACCTCAAGCACCGTTTCGGCGCCGAAAGCGGAAGACATGGGCGTATCTGTTGGAAGTCGTCGGGGTAATTCTATCTCAAATGAGACAGGTTCTCATTAGGCGGAACGAGAGGCGTTCTCAGCGGTAGCCGGCGGCCTGCAGCTCGAACAGCTCGGCGTAGCGGCCGCCCTGGGCCATCAGCTGCTCGTGGGTGCCGCTGGCCTCGATCCGGCCATCGGCCAGCACCAGGATGCGGTCGGCCATGCGCACCGACGAGAAGCGATGGGAGATGAGTACGGCAGTGCGATTGTCCGCCAGTTCCCTGAACCGCTGGAATACCTCGAACTCGCTGCGCGCATCCAGCGCTGCGGTCGGCTCGTCCAGGATCATCACCTGCGCATTGCGCATCCACGCGCGGGCGATGGCGATCTTCTGCCACTGCCCGCCGGAGAGGTCCACGCCCTCCTTGAAGCGACGCCCGATCAGCTGGTCGTAGCCGCGTGGCAGCGACTCGATCACTTCCTGGGCCATGCCCCGGCGCGCGGCATCGGCAACCCGTCCCCGGTCCGCCATCGCCTCGACCTGGCCAACGCCGATGTTCTCCCCGGCGCTCAGGTTGTAGCGCACGAAGTCCTGGAAGATCACCCCGAGATTGGCGCGCAGGTCATCCAGGTCATAGTCGCGCAGGTCCCGGCCGTCGAGCAGGATGCGCCCCTCGTCGGGCTCGTACAGCCGTGCCAGCAGTTTGACCAGCGTGGTCTTGCCGGCACCGTTCTCGCCGACCAGTGCCAGCACTTCGCCGGCATGCAGCTGGAAATCGAGGTGGCGGACGGCCCATTGCTCGGCATCGGGATAGCGGAAGCCGACGTTCTCGAACACGAAGCCCTGGCGGATGGGCTGCGGCACGGCTGCGGCGCCCTCGCGCGAATGGATCTCCGGCTGGATCTGGAAAAACGAGAACAGATCGTCCAGGTACAGGGCCTGGCTGGCCACCTGCGAGAAGCCGATCAGCAGGCCCTCCAGCAGCTGGCGCAGGCGCAGGAAGCTGCCAGCGAGGAAGGTCAGGTCGCCGATCGAGAAATCGCCGCGCACCGTGCGCCAGGCGATGTAGGCGTAGGCGGTGTAATAACCCAGCGTGCCCAGCGCGGCCAGCAGGGTGCCCCACACGGCACGGCGCCGGGCCAGCGCGCGGTTGGCCTTGAACAGCGCTACCGACAGGCTCCTGTAACGCTCCACCAGGAAGCGGTGCAGGTTGTAGATCTTCACTTCCTTGGCCGTCTCCACGCTGGCGCCGAGCTGGCGCAGGTAGTCGAGCTGGCGGCGCTCGGGCGTCCATTGGAAATTCAGGCTGTAGCCGGCGGCGTTGAAGTGCGATTCGCCGATGAAGGCAGGCACCAGGGCCAGCGCCAGCAGCAGGATCAGCCACGGCGCGTAGACCAGCAGGCCCACCGCCAGGCTGACCACCGTGATGGCGTCCTGCACCTGGCCGAACAGCTGGCTCATCAGGTTCATCCGGCCCATCGTCTGGCGTCGTGCGCGGTCCAGCTTGTCCTGCAGGTCCGGATCCTCGAAGTCCTCCAGATCCAGCGTTGCGGCGTGCTCCATCAGCCGGATGCTGGTGGCGTTGGCGAACAGCTCCGACAGCAGGGCATCGGCGTAGGCCACCATCCGGCCCAGCAGGTCGGAGACGATGGCCAGGCCCAGCTCCAGGACCAGCAACCCGAGCAGCGGATTGAGCAGGCCGCTGGCCAGGGCCTCGCCCAACGGCGGAAAGCCGGCGTCGTGCCGGCTCAGCTGCAGCGCGCTGTCGATGATCAGCTTGCCCACATACAGCATGGCGACCGGCAGCAGGGCACGGATCAGGCGCAGCCCCAGGCTGACCAGGGTCAGTGCGGGGCTGGTCTTCCACACCAGCCGCAGGAACGGTGGCACGTTGCGCATCGCATTGAAGCGCTGGCGCAGGCTGGGTTTCTTTTCGGCTGAAGGCATGTCGCCATTGTGCGCGCCGGAGCCGTGGCGAAGGCATGAATGCGACGCCCGCAGGGAGCGCGCGTCAGCGCGCCACCGGTGCGGAGCCGCGCTGGGCGAGGCCCCGCATTCTTGTGGATCAGGGCAGCGGCGGCAGCAGGCCGGCGCCGAGGCGGTTCCAGGCGTTGATCACCGCGATGCCCATGCTCAGGTCGCTGATGCCCTTCTCATCGAAGTGCGGTGCCAGCGCATCGAACGCTGCCTGCGATGGCGCGGCGTCGATGAGCCGGGTCAGGGCCTCGGCCCAGCCCAGCGCAGCGCGCTCACGCGCATCGAAGAAGCGGCTTTCGTGCCAGGCGGGCAGGGTGTCCAGCTTGCGCGGCTCGATGCCACTCTTGCGCAGCGCCGTCCCGTGCATGTCCATGCAGTAGCCGCAGCCGTTGAGCTGCGACACGCGCAGGAACACCAGTTCCATCAGGGTCGGATCGATCGAACTGTCATGCACTGCCTGGCTGGTATCGAGCAGGCCCTTGAAAGCCTTGGCGGCCAAGCGGGTATAGGGAACGCGGGGTGAGGCGGGGTTGGACATCGTGGGCTCCACGGCGGCCCCGATGGCCGCCTTCCCTTACCAGGACGCCGCCGCGTCTGCGTGCGTGACAACCGCGGGCAGTTTTTCCGGATTGAGCACGCTGTAGAGGCGCGCGATGCGGCCATCGATCACCTCGATGGTGGTGACCGAATGCAGGCGATCGCCGTCGAAGCCCAGGATCGCCGGCTCGCCGTTGACGTAGCCCAGCCGGGCCGGGTGCGTGCCGCCGCGGCGGGCAATGGCCCAGAACAGGCGGCCGATGCGTTCGGCACCCCGCAGCGGGCGCACCGCTGCGGTGACCACGCCGCCTCCATCGGAGACCATCAGCGCGTTGGCATGCAGCAGGGCCTGGATCGCCTCGCTGTCGCCACGCTGCGACGCATCCATGAAGCGTGCCAGCAACTGCCGGTGCTGGCCGGCGTCGGCATTGAAGCGCGGCCGGCCGGCTTGCAGCCGCTGCCGGGCCCGGTGCACCAGTTGCCGGCAGTTGGCCTCGCTGTGGCCGATCAGGTCGGCGATCTCGCGATAGTCGTGGTCGAACGCTTCCTTCAGCAGGAACGCGGCGCGTTCCTCCGGGCCGAGCTGTTCAAGCAGGGTCAGGAAAGCCACCGATACATCATCAGCCAGGGCATGCAACTGGGCCGGGCCGGGCGCGGGGTCGGGCTCCAGGGTGACCGCCATCGGTTCAGCCAGCCACGGGCCCACGTAATGCGCGCGCTCGCGCTTGGCCGCACGCAGACGGTCCAGTCCCAGGCGCGTGGTGGTGGTGACCAGCCATGCCTCGGCATCGCGGACGCTGGCCGGGTCGGCGCCGGACCAGCGCAGCCAGGCGTCCTGGACGACGTCCTCGGCGTCGGCGCGGCTGCCCAGCAGGCGGTAGGCGAGGGCCATCAGGCGCGGACGGTGGGTCTGGAAGGCGGTTTCGGCGTTCATGCGGGCAAGGACGCCGCAGCGGGCGGGGGCGTGACAAGGGCTTGGGGTCAGATCCCTTTCCCCGGGAAAGGGTTGTGACCCCACAGACTCTACCCGCAGCCGGGGAGGGGGTAAAATGGGCGGATTACCCCCGCCAGCCTCGAGCAAGCGAGCAAGCCGTGACATCGATCAAGCAGGAAGACCTCATCCAGTCCATCGCCGACGCGCTGCAGTACATCTCGTACTACCACCCGGTCGACTACATCAAGAATCTCGCCGCTGCCTACGAGCGCGAGGAGTCGCCGGCCGCGAAGGAGGCGATGGCCCAGATCCTGATCAATTCGCGGATGTGCGCCGAAGGCCATCGTCCGATCTGCCAGGACACCGGCATCGTCACCGTGTTCCTGGAAATCGGCATGGATGTGCGCTGGGACGACGCCACCATGGGCGTGGAAGACATGGCCAATGAAGGCGTGCGCCGCGCCTATCTGCATCCGGACAACAAGCTGCGTGCTTCGGTGCTGGCGGATCCGGCCGGCAAGCGCATCAACACGAAGGACAACACCCCGGGCGTGGTCAACGTCAAGGTCGTGCCGGGCAACAAGGTGGATGTGATCGTGGCCGCAAAGGGCGGCGGCTCGGAAGCCAAGACCAAGTTCGCCATGCTCAATCCGTCCGACTCCATCGTCGACTGGGTGCTCAAGACCGTGCCGACGATGGGGGCCGGCTGGTGCCCGCCGGGCATGCTGGGCATCGGCATCGGCGGCACTGCGGAGAAGGCCATGCTGCTGGCCAAGGAAGCGCTGATGGAGCCGATCGACATCACCGAGCTGCAGGCCCGTGGAGCGTCCAACCGGATCGAAGAGCTGCGCCTGGAGCTGTACGAGAAGGTCAATGCGCTGGGCATCGGCGCCCAGGGCCTGGGTGGCCTGACCACGGTGCTGGACATCAAGATCAACGATTACCCGACCCACGCGGCCAACCTGCCGGTGGCGATGATCCCGAACTGCGCCGCGACCCGCCACGCGCACTTCACCCTGGATGGCAGCGGTCCGGTGATGCTGGATCCGCCGTCGCTGGAGGACTGGCCGAAGCTGACCTACGACGCCTCCAAGGGCACCCGGGTGGACCTGGATACGATCACCCCGGAGGAGGTGGCCAGCTGGAAGCCGGGCCAGACGCTTCTGCTCAACGGCAAGCTGCTGACCGGCCGCGACGCCGCGCACAAGCGCATGGTTGACATGCTCAACAAGGGCGAGGAACTGCCGGTCGATCTGAAGGGACGCTTCATCTACTACGTCGGCCCGGTCGATCCGGTGCGCGATGAAGTGGTCGGTCCGGCCGGGCCGACCACGGCAACGCGCATGGACAAGTTCACCCGCCAGGTGCTGGAACAGACCGGTCTGCTGGGCATGGTCGGCAAGGCCGAGCGCGGCCCGGCTGCGATCGAGGCGATCCGTGACAACAAGTCGGCGTACCTGATGGCGGTCGGTGGCTCGGCCTACCTGGTGTCCAAGGCGATCAAGGCGGCCAAGGTGGTCGGGTTCGCCGATCTCGGCATGGAAGCGATCTACGAGTTCACCGTGCAGGACATGCCGGTGACGGTGGCGGTCGACTCCACCGGTGAATCGGTGCACAAGACCGGCCCGCGCGAATGGCAGGCCCGCATCGGCAAGATTCCGGTGGTGGTGGAGTAAGCGCGGCACACGCTTGGTGGCAAACGGCGCCTGTTGGCGCCGTTTGTCGTTTAACGAGCCGGCACGGAACATCTGCTAGTTTCCATGCGACTCGAACCGGGAACGTTCATGCCGCTGTTACGGAACTTCGCGCTTGCCGGGCTGTTCGCACTGGTCGGCTGCAGCAGCACCTCCTCCTCGTATGAAGGAGCGGATTTCAGCGCATCGGCGCAATGCCGCATGCAGTGCCAGGCCAGCCATCGCAGCTGCATGGCGCAGGCGGACAGCCTGGGCAGTCGGCAGAGCAGCTGCGAACAGCAGATGGCTCCGGCTGCCGACAAGCGCTGCAAGGACATCGCCAATGCCGATCTGCGCCGCTCGTGCGAACTGAAGGCGCATGACTGCACGCTGCGGCAGCCGATGATGAGCTGCGGCGAACGTCGCGACACCTGCATGAGCAGCTGCGGTTGAGCAGTGGCCGCCGGGCGGGCGCATAATCGCTGGCTCCACCCGCAACGGATCCCGCGCATGAGCACCACCCTGTATGGTTCGTCGAGTACCGCTTCGCTGGTCGTGCACTGGCTGCTGATCGAACTGGGCATCGAGCACGAACTGGTGCTGCTGGATTTCGACAGGCGCGAGCACAAGGCGGCGGACTACCTGGCGTTGAATCCGGCCGGGAGGGTGCCGACCCTGAGGATCGATGGCCTGCTGTTGACCGAGGCGGCGGCCATCGCACTGTACCTGGCCGACCGCCATCCCGAAGCGGGGTTGCTGCCGGCCGTGGGCACGCCCGCGCGGGGCGAGGCCTATCGCTGGATGTTCTGGTGCGCCAACACCCTGCAGCCTGCCTATCGTGCATGGTTCTATCCGCACGAAGCGGCGGGCGAGGCCTGCGTGGAGGCAACGCGTGCGATGGCCCGGCAGCAGCTGGAGGCGGCCTGGCAGCACGTGGCGGCGCACCTGCAGGCGCACGGGCCTTACCTGCTGGGCGACGCGCCCAGCGTGGTCGATTTCATGCTGGTGATGCTGATGCGCTGGTCGCGCAACATGCCCCGGCCCACTGACACCTGGCCGGTGCTGAAGGCGCACGCAACCGCGCTGAAGGCGCGCCCCGCCTTCGCGGAAGTCTATCGACGCGAAGGCATCAGCGACTGGCGGTGATCGTCGGCGTTGGGCCGAGTGCGTGCCGCCGGGCATGGCCCGGCGCTGCCGGGTGGTGCGTCCGGGCTACAGGATCTCCAGCACCGTTTCCGGCGGGCGGCACAGGCGCGTGCCCTTGGCCGTCCGCACCACGGGCCGGTTGATCAGGCGCGGGTGCGTCGCCATCGCCGCCAGCAGGGTCGCCTCATCGGCCCCGGCCAGCGCCAGACCGGCAAACTCCGGTTCCTTGCTGCGCACCAGGTCGGCGGCGGCCAGCCCGGATTCGGCAAGCAGCTGGCGCAGGGTCGACACGTCGGGCGGTACCTGCAGGTACTCGATCACCTCCGGCTCGATGCCGGCGTCGCGGATGAGCTTCAGTGCGCCGCGCGAATTGCTGCACGCCGGGTTGTGCCAGATCGTCACGCCCATCAGAACCATTCCAGCAGCGACACGCCCACGCCCACGTAGGTGGCCTTGTGGTTGTAGTCGATCAGGCTTTCGCCGTATCCGTCGAAGACCTGGATGTGGCCGCGCAGCAGGTTGCTGATCGGGAAACCGTAGTCGAGCTGCAGGGCGCCATGCGAACGGTCGCCGGTACGCAGCGAATGGCGCGCCATCAGGGACACTTCGTGGCCGTTGCGGTTCCAGATCAGGGTCGCGTCGCCGCGGCCCATGTAATCCTCGATGTCCGGGTTGTTGTCATCGCTGCGCGTTTCGGGAATGCGGTACCACGGCCGCAGCACCAGCGCCCAGTTCTCGCGGTCCAGCCCGACGTTGAGCATCACCCGGTTCCAGCTGCGCGAAAGGGGATCGGCGCGGCCGTTGGACTGATGGTTGAGGCTGATGCCGGTCATGCGTCCGCGCCAGCCACCAATGGAGTAGCCGTTGCGGAACACCATCATCACTTCCGGCTCGTAATTGGTCTCGCGGAACGGGCGCGAATTCTCGGCGTTGTAGGCCTGCCAGCGCGAGCTCTGGGTATAGCCGGCCCAGATGTCGCCGTTGTCGCCGAACAGATTCTCGGCGATCTTGGTCTTGAAGCTGATCTGGAACTTCAGCTCGGCACTGTCCAGCGCCTGCGGCTCGGTCACGCTGTTGGCCGGATTCGGCGACTGCGGCATCTGGTTCTTGTCGCTGGTCCAGAACGCCGGCAGCAGGTACACCGGCTTGTAGGCCCGCAGCTGGAACGGTCCCAGCTTCGAGTCTTCCGCCAGTTCCCAGCGGCTGTCCAGCAGGGAACCGCGGCCTGCATTGGCCAGGGCGCTGTCGTCGGGGGCGGGGCGCAGCACATCGCCGACCCGCGCCCGCAGGTTCTCTTCGCCCTGGCTCAGGCGGGCGGCGCGACGCTGTTCGCGCAGCGCCTGCGCGGCCTGCTGCGCGGCGGCATCGGCCTCGGCGGTGGCCGGTGCGGTACGGCCGAACAGGCGGTCGTAGCACGACAGTCGGGCGGCGTCGGTTTCAATGGCCGCGCAACCGGCCGGCGTGGTGGTCGTGGCAGGCGCGATTTCCTGCGCGGCCAGCGGCGCGCTGGCCAGGGCAAGCGCCAACGGCGCCAGACGGGGGAGCAACGGCGGGAGGGTCATTGCAGCAGGCCCTTCGGGATGACTACGGGAAGACGCACAGTGTGGCGGCTGCCCGCAGCAACGGCCAGCCCCATGGAGTTATGCCCGGCGCAGGTGTGCGCGTGGCGTGAAGATCGTGCGTTACAGGAACCAGGCGAACGCGAACAGGCCCAGCATCGCGATGACCATCGCCAGTTTCAGCGCCAGGCCCAGCAGGATACCCAGCCAGGTGGCGAGGCCAACCTTGGTCGAGCGGCCCAGCTCGCGCGTGTGCCAGTACTCGCCCAGCAGAGCGCCGACCAGCGGGCCGGCGAACAGGCCGATGGGCATGAAGAACAGACCGGCGATGCTGCCGATGAAGGTGCCCCACAGCGCCTTGCGGCTGGCCCCGACACGCTGGGCCCCGACCACCGTGGCCAGCACATCGGCCAGCAGTGAAAGCAGGGTCAGCACGCCCAGTACCAGCAGGGTCGGCCAGCCGACATGGGTGAAGCCGTCGGCCCACGCCGCCAGCAGCAGGCCGACGAACACCAGCGGGACGCCTGGAAGTGCCGGCAGGACGATGCCGGCAATACCAACGAGGACAAAAATGACCGCTAGCAGATACAAGATGAATGAGAGGCCCATGCTGTCCCGTATGGTTGTCTTTTTGGGGTTGACAGTGAAAGATTTTGCCAGTTGCTTTTTCGTTTTGGCCGGGTTAAGTTGCAGTCGCTGAGCTTGGCAAGGTCACCGTGGATCGTGGCCTGATGAAGCAAGATCTTCCCGATCCGCTGCATCGATGCACCTCGCTTCCCCCTTGCTTGTCAGCCGCCCACAAGGCGTTTCCAACAACAAGAGAGAGTCATCAGGGAGTTAGTGAGATGTCCGAACGCGAGAACGGTACTGTCAAGTGGTTCAACGATGCAAAGGGCTTCGGCTTCATCAGCCGTGAAAACGGCGAAGATGTGTTCGTGCACTTCCGCGCCATCCAGACCCAGGGCTTCAAGAGCCTGAAGGAAGGCCAGAAGGTCACCTTCACCGTCGTGCAGGGCCAGAAGGGCCTGCAGGCCGACGCCGTGCAGCCGATCTGACCGGTCTGAAGCCGTCACATGAAAAAGGCCCGCGCAAGCGGGCCTTTTTCTTTGTCCGGGACCGGCAGCGGATCAGCGCAGGATCACCCGGCCGTTGACCACGCGAACGTAGGTGTTCTCGCGGATGCCGCCCAGATCACGCTGGTTGACGACGATGGTGCGTCCGTCATCCATGCGCACGCTGATGTCATACGTATCGCTGGTCACGTTCTTCTGGATCTGGTTGCCGGCCAGCGCGCCACCCACGGCACCCGCCGCTGCGGCGATGTTCTTGTTGCCGCGGCTGCCGCCGGTGTGGTCGGAGATCTCATGGCCGGCAACCGCACCCACGATGCCGCCGAGGATCGCGCCGGTCGCGCTGGGCGCAGTGCGGCCGGACTGCACGGTGTTGATGCGGGTGACGATGCCGCAGTCGGCGCAACGGCCCTGGTTGTAGCCGGAGTTGTTGCCGTAGCCGCCGTTGTTGTACCCATTGTTGTAGCCGCCGCCGCCGTAACCCGGCGAGGTGGCGCAGCCGGCCAGGGCGAGGGTGGCGATGGCACTGGCGGCGATGAGCTGGATCTTCATGGGGCGTCTCCTGGCCGTGAAGGCGGATGTGTTGGGTGGTACTGCGTCATGCAGCAGGGTGCGCGAATCGTCTCCTTTCCAACGTGAACAAGACGCCAATCAACGCCGCCATGACCGGCTGCGGGATGAACGCTGTTCAACGGAAATCCTGATGGCAGGCGCGGCAGTCCGCCTGCAGCGTCTGCACCACCTGGGCCAGCGCGGTGCAGTCTGCCGGTGGCGTCGCCAGGGCGGCATTGAGGCCGGCGCGGTACTGGCTGGCATGCTGCTGGAACTGCGCGCTGTCCTTCAGGCCGGGGAAGGCCAGGTCCAGGTCGTTGGAGAGCAGGCGCAGCGTCTGCAGGCGCGGCACGCTGTCGGCCAGGCTGCAGCGGTTCTGCTGTTGAGCCTGCTGCAGCAACTGGGATTGCCGCTGCATCACCTGCATCAGGCTGTCCGGGAAGGGGTCACGGCGGGCCTGCAGGGCGCGGCCGACCATCACCGTGGCGATCAGGCCGATCAGCAGACCCAGCGCGAGCACGAACAGGTAGCGATAGGCGGAAGACGGCGGGCGAGGGGGGCTGGCGTTCATGGCGGGCTCTCCGGGTGTGCAACGGTAGGTTCGACCCGGCGTGCTGTGGACGCCGGCCGCTGCACGTTAAAATAGACCGATGAACGAACAGGTCAAACAACGCTTCGCCGGCATCGAACGGCTGTATGGCGTGGGTGCGCTCGAGCGCCTGCAGGGCAGCCGCGTAGCGGTGGTCGGCATGGGCGGGGTCGGCTCGTGGGTGGTCGAGGCGCTGGCGCGCTCGGCGGTCGGCCATCTCACCCTGATCGATGCGGACGACATCTGCGTGTCCAACACCAACCGGCAGCTGCCGGCGCTGGAGGGCAATTACGGGCGCAACAAGGCCGAAGCCATGGCCGAGCGCTGCCGGGCGATCAACCCGGAACTCGATGTCGACGCGGTGCAGGCGTTCCTGACCACCGCCAACATGGCGGAACTGCTTGATCGTCGCTTCGATCTGGTGATCGATGCCTGCGACAGCTTCCGGGTCAAGGTGGAGACCATCGCCTGGTGCCGCCGCCGCAAGCTGCCACTGCTGACGGTCGGCGCCGCGGGTGGCCGCACCGATCCGACCCTGGTACGCATCCGCGATGTCTCGCGCACCGAGCACGACGCGATGCTGGCGCTGATCCGCAAGAAGCTGCGCAGCGAGTTCAACTTCCCCAAGAACGCCAAGCGTTACTTCGGCGTGCCGGCGGTGTACTCGCTGGAGAACGTGAAGTATCCGCAGGCCGATGGCAGTGTCTGCGGCCTCCGTCCCAACCTGGGGGCGGACGCTGCGCTCAAGCTTGATTGCGGCGCAGGGCTGGGGGCAGCCACCCATATCACCGGTGCCTTCGCCTTTGCCGCCGTCGGCAAGGCGCTGGAAATGCTGCTGGAGCCGAAGAGGGTCAAGTCCGAATCCGTTGAGGCTTGACCGGTAGCGCCGGGCCATGCCCGGCGAAACGGCGATCAGGCGGCCGGCAGCGCGAACAGCCGCCGCGCGTTGTCGGTCGTGGTCCTCGCTACCGTCTCCAGGTCGGTCTGCCGCAACGCCGCGACGTGGCGCGCGATGATCGAGAGGCGTGCCGGCTCATTGCGCTGCCCACGGATGGCCGCGTCGGGCTGATCGGGCGCGTCCGTTTCCAGCAGCAGCTGCTCCAGCGGCATCTCCCGGACCAGCCGTTGCAGGCGCTGTGCCCGTTCGTAGGTCAGGGGGCCGCCCAGACCCAGCAGGAAGCCCTGCCGATGCAGCTGTGCCGCCTGCTCCGGGCTGCCGGAGAAACTGTGCACCACGCCGCGCAGGCCACCGATGCGGCGGATCGCTGCGATCACCGCATCCACGGCCCGACGCGCATGCACGATCACCGGCAGGTCGAAGTCGCGCGCCAAGCGCAGCTGGCCGGTGAAATAGGTCTTCTGCGCCTCCGCATCCAGGCCTTCCACGAAAAAATCCAGGCCGCATTCGCCGATCGCCCGCGGACGCTCACGCTCGATCCATTCCCGCAGCAGCGGAAGGTGCCCGGCGCGATGCTCGGCAAGAAACATCGGATGCAGCCCGTACGCGGGGTACAGGCCGGGTGCCTGCTGGCAGACCTCGCGCAGCTTCGGCCAGCTGGCGGCGGTGACGGCCGGCACGACCTGGAACTGCACCCCGGCCGCGCGCGCGCGCTCGATCACGGCGGCACGGTCGGGGTCGAACTCGCCTGCATCGAGATGGCAATGGCTGTCGACCAGCACGCTCAGCGCTGCTCCAGCGGTGGCGGCGTGCGGGTGCCGCGGCTCTTCCAGTTGGCCAGCAGCAGTGTGCCCAGGCCCAGCACCAGCTCATCGACGAAGGGAAGCGGATCGGGAATGAACAGGGTCAGCGCGAACAGCCCTGCCGTGAGCTTGAACAGCGTGGGGTAGCGCAGCCGGCGCGCCCATTGCAGTACCGGCAGCAGCATCGGGTTGGCCATGGCGGGATCCTCCTGGTGAATATGCAAACGCTACCACGGGCCCAGCATTTCCCGATGCTGAATGGGTTACGGCGACGAGCAGGAAATGTGGAGATTCCGTTCAGGGAGGCCGTGCTGCAATCTGTGCCGAGAACGTTGCGGACGGTCCGCAAGGAGCAGGTCATGAAAAGCACAACTACAACTGTCCTGGTCGCAGCGGGCGCGCTGCTGGTGGGTGGTATCGCCACGGCCGCCTTCATGAAGAGCGGCAACCCGTCGCCGGATTCCATCAGCGCCGGCGCCCCCAACGGCGAATCGCGCCTGGCCGATGGCAGCGGCACCGACGATGGTGCGCGTGGCAACCAGCTCGATGCCACCGCGCCGCGCGGCCTGGAGTATGCCGATGTGCTGAAGGTCGACCCGATCACCGAAAAGCAGAAGGCGTACGCCACCGTCATCGGCACCGACGCGGTGCGCGAGACCTCCACCACACAGACGCCGCACGAGGTCTGCCAGGATGTGGTCGTGCAGGAGCGCCTGCCCGAGCGTGATGGCAACGTCGGTGGCACCGTCGCCGGCGCGGTGATCGGTGGCCTGCTGGGTAATCAGGTTGGCGGCGGCAATGGCAGGAAGGCGGCGACCGCAGCCGGTGCCGTGGCCGGCGGCCTGATCGGCAACCAGGTGGACAAGCGCCACGTCGGTGGCCGTGTGGTCAACCGCACCGAGCGCCAGTGCCACACCGAGACCGCCACCTCCGAGTCGAGCCGTGTCACCGGCTACAACGTCACCTATCGCAACGAGGACGGCACCACCGGCACCATGCGCATGGCCAGCAAGCCCGGCAACCGCATCGCCATGGGCACCAACGACGTGGTCAAGGGTTACAACGTGACCTACCGCTATGATGGTGCCGAGAAGACCGTGCGCATGGACAACAAGCCAGCCAGCGATCGCCTGCCGGTGGTCGATGGCCAGCTGGTCACGCAGACAGCGGCAGCCGGCGCCACGGCACCGACCCGCCAGTAATCCCGCCGCTGCAGCGGACAGGCGACAGGCCGGCTTCTGCCGGCCTGTCTGTTTTTGTGGCCGGGTGACATTTGCGATGATGGCGCTCCGTCATCGCCCTGGAGTCGGCATGAGCATCTTCGACCTGCGCCTGGAAACCGAGCGCCTGATCCTGCGCCCACCGCATCGCGAGGATTTCGAGCCCTATCTGGCGTTCTGCGCGGATGAAGAGGTGATGCGCACGCTGGGCGGAGTACAGCCACCGTCAGTGGCATGGCGCGGATTCTGCAGCCTGGCTGGCGCGTGGCAGTTGTTCGGCTTTTCGATGTTCAGCGTGATCGAGAAATCCAGTGGTGAGTGGGTCGGTCGCATGGGGCCCTGGCAGCCACAGGACTGGCCGGGCACCGAGGTCGGCTGGAGCATCCGGCGTGCCAGCTGGGGCAAGGGCTACGCGCCGGAGGCGGCGACCGCTGCGATCGACTGGGCATTCAACGCACTCGGGTGGGAGGAGGTGATCCATACCATTGCCGAGGACAACGAGAATTCCCGTGTCGTGGCCCGCAAGCTGGGCAGTACGCTGCTGCGCATGGGCGAGCTGCCGCCGCCGTACCAGGGCAAACCGATGCAGATCTGGGGGCAGTCGCGCCAGCAGTGGCAGCAGCGCGTGCGCTGAGGGGCCCGACGGGCTGCATCCAGCGGCGGGCTGCGCGGTGGGCATGCTGCACCCGCGCTTGGCATCGGCGGGCGCGCTTGCCAGACTGCGCGCAACCGGTCGTTGGCCGGGTCTCCTGGAGCAGGCAATGGTGGAAGAACGCGTTCCGTTGACGGTGCATGGCATGTCCGTTTCAGGCAATTGCCACAAGGTGCGCATGCTGCTGGAACACCTCGGCAGCCGCTATCGCTGGGTGGAGGTGGACAGCGCCCATGGCCAGACCCACACGCCGGAGTTCCTGGCATTGAATCCCAATGCGAAGGTGCCGTTGATCGTGCGCGAGGACGGCCGCGTGTTGACCGAATCGAACGCGATCCTGTTCTGGCTGGCCGAGGGCACGCCCTACCTGCCCGGCGATGGCTGGGAGCGGGCGCAGGCGTTGAGCTGGATGTTCTTCGAGCAGTACACGCATGAACCCTGCGTGGCGGTGGCCCGTTTCATCCGTGGCTGGACGCCGGCCGACTCCCCGCGGCGCGCCGAACTGCCGCGCCTGCAGGAGCGCGCCAGCACCGCACTGGCGGTGATGGAACAGCACCTGCGGCAGTCGCCCTGGTTCACCGGCCGCAGTTATGGCATCGCCGATATCGCGCTGTTTGCCTACACCGACGTTGCCAGCGATGGTGGCATCCGCCTTGATCCGTTCCCGCAGGTGCAGGCCTGGCTGCAGCGGGTCCGGGCGCAGCCGCGGTTCGTGCCGATGCCGGCCGTGGGCGCGGAGGTGCTGGCGCGATTCAACGCGGTGGCCTGATTCCAAGGGGAGCGTCGGGCAGGCCGACTGCGGGGGACGCCGGGCGGGCCCGCGCCACGCTACGCAACAACGACACGGAGGGTGTTCGATGTTCGCTGTGGTTCCAGATCCCATTCCCGCGCGCATGCGCGGGCTCAACCGCGCCGAAGTGTGCGACGTCAATTTCCTGGAGGCGGTGCGCGGCTGGCGGGGCACGCCACGGCCACGGCCCGCGCCGCACGCGCCGATCCTGCCAGGCAGCACGCTCAGCGCGGCGGCCTTTGCCGACCTGTTCGATTCGCAGCTGGCCAGCCGCCAGCTGGACCTGATGGCACGCGTGCTGCGCGTGCAGAACAAGGTCTTCTACACCATCGGCTCGTCCGGACACGAGGGCAATGCGCTGTTGGCGCGGGCCTGCCGGCACACCGATCCTGCGTTCCTGCACTACCGCTCCGGCGCCTTCATGGCCGAGCGCGCGCGGCAGGTGCCGGGCATGGATCCAGTGCGCGACGCGGCACTGTCGTTCGCCGCCAGCGCCGACGATCCTGCCAGCGGGGGCCGGCACAAGGTGTGGGGCAGCCGGCCGCTGTGGGTGTTGCCACAGACCTCGACGATCGCCTCGCACCTGCCCAAGGCGCTGGGCACTGCGTTGGCCATCGAGAGCGGCAAGCGCCTGGGCCGGCCGTTGCCGATTCCGGCCGACAGCATCGTGGTCTGTTCCTTCGGCGACGCCTCGGCCAATCACGCCACCGCACAGACGGCGTTCAACACCGCCATGTGGTCGGCCTACCAGAAACTGCCGGCGCCCATCCTGTTCGTCTGCGAGGACAATGGCCTGGGCATTTCGGTGAAAACACCGGAGGGATGGATCGCCGAGCGCTTTGGCGGCCAGCCGGGACTGGACTACTTCTTCGCTGATGGGCTGGATCTGGCCAGCGGCCATGCGCAGGTGCAGGCCGCGGTCGAGCATTGCCGGGCAACCCGCAGGCCGACCTTCCTGCACCTGCGTACCACGCGGCTGATGGGGCATGCCGGTACCGATTTCGAGGTGGAGTGGCGCGCGTTGCCGGAGCTGTGTGCGGCGGAGGCGCAGGATCCGCTGCTGCGCTCGGCGCAGATCGCGATGGAGTCGGGCTGGATGGATGCCGCGGCCGTCGAGGCGGCCTATGAAGCGATGCGTGTGCGCTGCATGGCGGCCGCCGCCGATGCCGAGCGCCAACCGAAGCTGCAGTCCCTTGAGCAGGTGATGGCACCGCTGGCGCCCTATACACCTGCAGCGGTGCACGCCGAGGCCCGGCGCGCGGTCGCGGACGAGGCGCGACTGTCGCTGTATGGCGACGCCGACGCATTGCCGGAGCGACAACCGCCGCGTCATCTGGCCATCCAGATCAATCACGGACTGCAGGAACTGCTGTGCAAGTATCCGCAAAGCCTGTTGTTCGGCGAGGATGTGGCGCAGAAGGGAGGCGTGTACACCTTGACCCGCGACCTGCTGCGTCGTTTCGGCCCGCGTCGGGTGTTCAACACGCTGCTGGACGAGACCATGATCCTGGGCATGGCGCAGGGGCTGGCCAACATGGGCATGCTGCCGATCCCCGAGATCCAGTACCTGGCCTACCTGCACAATGCCATCGACCAGATACGTGGCGAGGCGTGTTCGCTGCAGTTCTTCTCCAATGACCAGTTCCGCAACCCGATGCTGGTGCGGGTGGCAGGGCTGGGCTACCAGAAGGGATTCGGTGGCCATTTCCACAACGACAATTCGATCACCGCCCTGCGCGACATTCCCGGCCTGGTGGTGGGCTGTCCCTCGCGTGGCGACGATGCCGTGATGATGCTGCGCACGTTGGCGGCGCTGGCCCGGGTGGATGGCCGCGTGGCGGTGTTTCTGGAGCCGATCGCGCTGTACATGAGCAAGGACCTGCACGAGCCGGGTGACGGCCAGTGGCTGTTCGACTACCCGCAACAGGGCCAGGCGCTGCTGCCGGGGGAGGGCCGGGTGTATGCCCCCGAGGCGCAGGATCTGGTGATCTACACCTATGGCAATGGCGTGCCGATGGCGCTGCGTGCCGCGCGGGTGATCGACCAGCAGCTCGGGTGGCAGGTGAGGGTGGTTGATCTGCGCTGGCTGGTGCCGCTGGACGGCGGATTCATTGCCACCCAGGCGGCCACGGCGCGGCGCGTGCTGGTGCTGGACGAGGGGCGTCACAGCGGTGGCGTGGGCGAGGGGGTGGTCACGGACCTGGTCGAGGCCGGCTTCGGTCACCTGCCGCTGCGCCGGGTCTGCGGCGCCGATACCTATACGCCGCTGGCGGGGGCAGCAATGTTCGGCCTTCCAAGCGACAATGCGGTGATTGGCGCCGCCCTCGACCTGGCGCAGGAACCCTGATGCATGTGTGGATTGGCGGGAATGCTGTTGCCGGCACCGATGGTGCCGGCCGAGGAACTGCAGGCACAGGCCCTGGCCATGGGCCAGGCGCTGCACCATCGCGGGCCGGATGATGGTGGCACCTGGGTCGATGCCGCTGCCGGGATCGCACTGGCGCACCGCCGGCTGAGCATCCTCGATCTGTCCCCGCTGGGCCACCAGCCGATGGCATCGTCCGACGGCCGCTATGTGATGGCCTACAACGGCGAGGTCTACAACTTCGCGGCCCTGCGCGCCGAACTGGAGCCGCTGGGCCATGCGTTCCGTGGCCACTCCGATACCGAGGTGCTGCTGGCTGCGATCCTGCAGTGGGGCCTGGAAGACACCCTGCAGCGCTGCAACGGCATGTTCGCCATCGCTCTGTGGGACCGCAGCGAGCAGTGCCTCTGGCTGGCCCGCGACCGGGTCGGCAAGAAGCCGCTGTACTACGGCTGGGCCGGTGACGCGCTGGTGTTCGGTTCCGAGCTGAAGGCACTGTGGCAGCATCCAGCGTTCGACAACGATATCGATCGGGATGCGTTGACGCTGCTGTTGCGGCTGGATTACATCCCGGCGCCGCACAGCATCCATCAGCGCTGCTACAAGCTGATGCCCGGCCGGGTGCTGCGGGTGGATGCGGCGATGGTTGCCGCCGGAGCCGGCGCGCACCGGCCGGAGCAGGCGCAGCGTCCGTACTGGGACGCGCGTGCGCGCATGCAGGCCGCACTGGCCGCACCCTTCCAGGGCCGCATCGAGGAGGCCGAGGAGCAGCTTGATGCCCTGCTGCGCGACGCCGTGGCGTTGCGCATGGTCGCGGACGTGCCCGTCGGCGTGTTCCTGTCCGGGGGGACCGATTCGTCGCTGGTGGCGGCGCTGATGCAGGCGCAGAGCAGGCAGCCGGTGCACAGCTTCAGCATCGGCTTCCAGGATTCAAGCCACGATGAGGCACCGCTGGCCAGGGAACTGGCCGCGCATCTGGGCTGCGACCACACCGAGCTCTACGTCAGCGGGGCCGACGCACTGGCGGTGGTGCCGCAGTTGCCGACGATGTTCGACGAGCCTTTTGCCGATGCCTCGCAGGTGCCGACCGCGCTGGTGGCCCGGCTGGCAAGGCAGGGGGTGACCGTGGCCTTGTCCGGCGATGGTGGCGATGAGCTGTTCTTCGGCTACACCCGCTACGTGCGCGCGCTGCGCAACTGGCAGATGCTGGGTCGCGTGCCGGGCCCGCTGCGGCGCTGGATGGGTGCCCGCGCGCAGCAGCAGGGCGAGGCATCGCGCACGGGAGGCCTGGCGGCGCTGCTGGCCGAAACCGGCGCCCGCGGCATCGGCGATGTGTACCGCAACCGCATTTCGCGCTGGCGTGACCCGGCGGCGGTGGTGCCCGGTGCGCAGCCGGCTGGCAGCTTCTATGACCTGGCCGATCCGCTGCACGGTGCGGGCACGCCGGCAGACGCGATGATGCTGGCCGATTTCGTGACCTACCTGCCTGATGACCTGCTGTGCAAGGTCGACCGTACTTCGATGGCGGTCAGCCTGGAGGCGCGTGCGCCGTTGCTGGACTGGCGGGTGGCCGAGTTCGCCTGGTCGCTGCCGCTGGGCTTCAAGCGCAGTGAAACGACCAGCAAGGTCCTGCTCAAGCGCGTGCTGGGCCGATACGTCCCGCAGGCGATGGTGCACCGGCCCAAGCGTGGTTTCGGTGCGCCTGTCAGCGACTGGCTGAAGGGTGACCTGCGGCCGTGGGCCGACGATCTGCTGCAGCCTTCGCGGCTGGAACGCGAAGGCGTGCTGTCGGCGGCCGCGGTGCAGCCGCTGTGGCAGCAGTTCCTTGGCGGCCAGCGCAAGTGGCACACGCATCTGTGGAACGTGCTGATGTTCCAGGCATGGCAGGCCCACTGGCGCCAGGTCCGGGCCAGCGTCGGCGGCTGACCTTCACTGCCTGGAAAGGGTGCGGCGAATAGGCTGGGTTTCCCGCACCAAGAGGAGTCCGTCCGATGTCCGTTCCCGCCATCGCCGTGTTCGTTGGAAGCCTGCGCCGGGAGTCCTGCAACCGCCGGCTGGCCCATGCGCTGGAAAAGCTTGCCGGCGACCGGGCCCGGTTCCAGTACGTGCAGATCCGCGATCTTCCCCTGTATGACCAGGATTTCGACGCCGATTACCCGCCATCGTGTGTCCGCCTGAAGGAGCAGGTGCGTGCCGCCGACGCCGTGCTGTTCGTGACGCCCGAATACAACCGTTCGGTGCCGGGCGTGCTGAAGAACGCCATCGACATCGGCTCGCGCCCCTATGGCGACAGCGCATTCGCAGGCAAGCCGGCTGCGGTGATCGGTGCGTCCATCGGCCAGATCGGCACCGCGGTGGCCCAGCAGCACCTGCGCAACAGCCTGGCCTTCCTCGACATGCATGTGCTCGGCCAGCCGGAGGCGTTCATTCATTTCAAGGACGGCCTGATCGACGCCGACGGTACGATCCACAACGATGCCACGCGGGAATTCCTGCAGGGGTATGTGGACCGGTTCCTGGCGCTGATCGCGGTGCACGTGAAGGGCGATTGAGACGTATGGGGTCAGAGCCCTCTGCGTTGCAGAGGGATCCGACCCCAGCCACATCCGGGGTCGGATCCCGGCGCGCAGCGGCGGGCTCTGACCCCACTTGCAGCTGAGCGGGCCAGAGCCCGTACGCTGCACGGAATCCGACCCTGGCCGGCTGATCTGCGATAATGACGCACTCGGGCGTCGCACGGGCGCCCGTCGCAGGCAGTGCGACGCCTCCGCGCCATTCTGGCCAGGCTCCGGCGGATATCCCCCGTTCTTCCACGGCTTATCCACAGGCTTGTCCATGGCCGCCAGGGTCGGCGCATGCCTACACTCGTCTGGCCCCACTTTTGCAGGAAACACCGCCGCATGTCCGCCCGTCCCGGCTTCCGTTCCAACCGCAGAGACCGCGGTGATGGCTTCGAACGCGATGATTCGCGCATCGACCAGCTGCGGGTGCCACCGCATTCGGTGGAGGCCGAGCAGGCGGTGCTGGGTGGCCTGATGCTGGCACCCGAAGCGTTCGACCGGGTCAACGACCAGCTGACCGAGACCGACTTCTATCGCCGCGATCATCAGATGATCTACCGCGCGATCCGAGAGCTGTCCGAGCGTGACCGACCCTTCGATGCGGTGACGCTGGGCGAATGGTTCGAATCGCAGGGCAAGCTGGAGCTGGTAGGGGATGGCGCTTATCTGATCGAACTGGCCAGCACCACGCCGTCGGCGGCGAACATCGCGGCCTACGCCGAGATCGTACGTGACAAGGCGGTGCTGCGGCAGCTGATCCAGGTCGGTACCGACATCGTCAACGATGGTTTCCAGCCGGAAGGCCGCGACAGCAGCGAGCTGCTGGCGTCGGCGGAAAAGAGCGTGTTCGCCATTGCCGAGCAGGGCGCACGCGGGCGTACGGATTTCGTCGCCATGCCCGGCGCGCTGAAGGATGCCTTCGAGGAACTGCGCAACCGCTTCGAGAACGGCGGCAACATCACCGGCCTGCCAACCGGCTACAACGATTTCGACGCGATGACGGCCGGCCTGCAGCCGACCGACCTGATCATCCTGGCCGCGCGCCCGGCGATGGGCAAGACCACCTTCGCGCTGAACATCGCCGAGTATGCGGCGATCAAGTCGAAGAAGGGCGTGGCGGTGTTCTCGATGGAAATGTCCGCATCACAGCTGGCGATGCGACTGATCTCCTCCAATGGCCGGATCAACGCGCAGCGCCTGCGTACCGGCCAGCTGGAAGACGAGGACTGGAGCCGCGTCACCAGCGCGATCAAGATGCTGAAGGAAACCAAGATCTTCATCGACGACACGCCGGGCGTATCGCCGGAAGTGCTGCGCTCCAAGTGCCGCCGCCTCAAGCGCGAGCACGACCTGGGCCTGATCGTGATCGATTACCTGCAGCTGATGAGCGTGCCCGGCAACAGCGAGAACCGCGCGACAGAAATCTCGGAGATCTCGCGTTCGCTGAAGGGCCTGGCCAAGGAGCTGAACGTGCCGGTGATCGCACTTTCCCAGCTCAACCGCTCGCTGGAAACGCGTACCGACAAGCGCCCGGTGATGGCTGACCTGCGCGAATCGGGCGCCATCGAGCAGGACGCGGACATGATCGTGTTCATCTACCGCGACGACTACTACAACAAGGAAAACTCACCGGACAAGGGCCTGGCCGAAATCATCATCGGCAAGCACCGTGGCGGCCCGACCGGTTCGTGCAAACTGAAGTTCTTCGGCGAGTACACGCGTTTCGACAATCTGGCCCACGATTCGGTCGGTTCGTTCGAGTAGGGCTGCCGGCCGCGGGCCGGCGATCTTCTGTGCTGCAAGAGCCGGGCCCGTGCCCGGCTCTTTGCGTTGGTGCGAGCGCAAGGCGCGTACCTTGCCGGGCGATGGTCACATGACGTGTAACTGACATGTAACTGGGCCTTCCTACCATGCCGCCGCTGTCCTCCCACTTCCGACGCCCGTCGCTGGCGTCCAGCGCGTCCAAGGAATCCGCCTCCCATGCCGTCCCATGCTCCGCTCCGCCGCAATCTGCTGGCTCTGCTGGTCTGTGCCTCGCTGCCGTCGCTGGCGGCCGCTGAAACCGCCCCCACCTCCGATGCACCGTCGGCGACCACCCTCGATTCGATCTCGGTGATCGGCCGCGGCGAAGCGCGCCAGGTGCAGCGTGTCACCGCCGAGGACATGAAGGTGCTGCCGCCGGGCGCGAATCCGCTCAAGCTGCTGGCCAGCAAGCCGGGCGTGCATTTCGAGTCGGGTGACGCCACCGGTGCCTACGAGTGGTCGACCAGCATCAGCCTGCGCGGCTTCAACCAGAACCGGCTTGGCTACACGCTGGACGGCATTCCGCTGGGCAACATGAGCTACGGCAACAGCAACGGCCTTCATGTCAGCCGCGCGGTCATCAGCGAGAACCTGGGCGGTGCGGAAGTCTCCACCGGCATCGGCGCGCTGGGGACGCCGTCCACCAGCAACCTGGGGGGCGTGTTCCAGTTCTATTCGATCGATCCTTCCACCGAGTACGGCGTGGTGCTGGCGCAGGGCTTCGGCAGCGACAACGCGCGGCGCAGCTATGCGCGCCTGGAGACCGGCGAGCACCAAGGGTTCGCCGCGTACCTGTCCGGCGTGTACTCCGAAGGCGACAAGTGGAAGGGGAAGGGCTCGCAGGAGCTCAAGCAGTTCAACGGCAAGGCGGTTTACAACTTCGGCGTGGACAGCAGGATCACCGCGCTGTTCAACGCATCACGCCGCGTCGAGGCGGACTACCAGGATCTGTCGCTGGAGATGATCGACCGCCTGGGCTGGAACTGGGACAACTACGCGCCGGACTGGGACCGCGCGCTGGCCGCGGCACGCGGGCAGTTCAGTGGCGGCGTCAACAGCCCCTGGGATGCGTACTACTCCGGTCATGGCCTGCGCAACGACGATATCTCCAGCGTCGCCGGCGACTTCGGCCTCAACGAAGCGATGCGCCTGAAGGTCAATGTCTACAATCACAGCAATCGCGGGCAGGGCCACTGGTTCAGTCCGTCCAATCCTTCCAATCCGGGCACCGCGCGCGAGATCCCGATCTCGATCCGCACCACCGAGTACGCGATCGACCGTACAGGCGTGACCTCCGCGTTCACCTGGAACGTCGGCGGGCACGAGCTGGAAGCCGGCCTGTGGTACGAGGACAACGGGCACAGCGTGCAGCGCAACTTCTACTACATCGATGGCCCGATCACCGACGACTTCTTCCTGCGCAATCCGGACCAGCGCGTGTGGCGCCAGCTCTACACCACCATCACCCGCCAGTTCTATGTGCAGGACCGCTTCCGCCTGTTCGACGACCGCCTGACGGTGGATATCGGCGCGAAGTCGCCGCACACCCGCACCCGCGTCCGCACGCCGCTGGGCAGCTATGCCAACAACAGCAGCCTGACCTCCAGCAAGGGACTGCTGCCGCAGGCCGGCTTCAACTTCAAGCTCAACGAAGGCAATGAAATCTTCGGTTCGTTCGCCAGGAACATCGCCGCCTATGCGCTGGGCGTGGGCAGTCCGTTCAACGTGCCGCAGCAGGCCTTCGATGCCAGTGCACGCAACCTCAAGCCGGAGCAGTCGCGCACGATCGAACTGGGCTGGCGCGGCTACGGGCAGGGGTATGAGGCGTCGGTCGCGGTGTACGACGTGAAGTTCGACAACCGCCTGCTTGCCATCGCCCAGTGCGTGGGCATCCTCGGCTGCCCTGCGTTGTTCTCCAACGTCGGTTCGGTGACCAGCCGCGGTGCCGAGGCGACCCTGCAGCTGAAGCCGGTGCAGAACGTGACCTGGTCCAACGCGCTGTCGTGGAACGACAGCACCTACGACGACGACTACGTCAACAACGGGGTGGTACCGACCCGCGGCAGGAAGACCGTGGATACGCCGGAATGGATGTTCGCCAGCACCCTGGCCTGGACGCCGGGCCCGTGGGACCTGCGCCTGTCCGCCAACCATGTCGGCAAGCGTTACGTGACCTATACCAATGACCTGTCGGTTCCCAGTTACTGGCTGGTCAACGCCTCGGTGGCTTACGATTTCGGCTCCCTGGGGCCCGCGCAGAACCTGACAGTGGCAGTGAACCTGACCAACCTGGCGGACAAGCGTTACCTGTCTTCGATCAACACCAACGGCACCTATGCCGCAGATCCCACGCGCAGCCTGGCGACCATGCAGGTGGGTGCGCCGCGGCAGGTGATGGCGACGGCGACCGTGCGCTTCTGATGCAGCGGCCCATGGATCCGGAGCACCGTCGTCGCCTGCTGCGCATGGCGTGGCAGGGTACGGGGGCGGCGATCGCACTGGCGGCGATGCCGGGGCTGGCCACGGCAGGCCCACGGCCACGTCTGGGCCGCGATCCGTTCACCCTCGGCGTCGCCGCCGGCGATCCGGATCCGCAGGGGGCGGTGCTGTGGACACGGCTCGCCCCCGATCCGCTCAACGGCGGTGGCATGCCGCCGCGGGCGGTGCCGGTGCGCTGGTTCGTGGCCGAAGATCCCGGCATGCGCCGTCCGGTGCAGCGTGGCGTCGCCGCAGCGGTGCCCGAGCTGGCGCATTCGGTGCACGTGGAGATCAATGGCCTTCGTCCCGGCCGTGACTATTACTACCGTTTTGCCTGCGACGGTGATGAGGAAAGCACGGTCGGCCACTTCCGCACCGCGCCGCTGCCGGACGCGCAGCTGCAGCAGCTGCGCCTGGCCCTGTGCACCTGCCAGGCCTGGAACAGCGGCTACTACCCGGTACTGCGTGATATCGCGCGGAGCGATGTCGACCTGGTGCTGCATGCCGGCGACTATCTGTACGAGTACAGTCCACTGCAGAACGCACGCGGCCGCACACTGGATGCGGAGCGATTCAGCGGCGAGACCGTCAGTCTGCAGCGTTATCGCGACCAGTACGCGCTGTACAAGCTCGATCCGGACCTGCAGGCAGCGCACGCCGCGCACGCCTTTGCGGTGATCTGGGATGACCATGAGGTGCAGAACGACTATTCCGGCGTCCATCCTGAAAAGGACAGCGTGCCGGTGGAGGACTTCATCGTCCGGCGGGCCGCTGCCTATCGCGCCTTCTACGAGCACCTGCCCATGCGCAGCGCTCCGGCCGGCAATGGTGGCCTGCGGGTGCACCGGCGCCTGCGCTACGGCGACCTCGCGCAGCTGAGTCTGCTCGATTGCCGCCAGTTCCGTCCGGCCAACCCCTGCGGCGTGGGCGAGTCACCGCGCTGCGAGGCGGCACTGGACCCGCGCATGAGCATGCTCGGGTCCGGCCAGGAGGCGTGGTTCGCGCAGTCGATGGCGGCCGCACGGGGCACGCGCTGGAACGTGGTGGTGCAGCAGCTGCTGATGGCGCAGCTGCGGCTGGACGGCGGCACCCCGCGCGAGCGGTTCTGGAACGATGCCTGGGATGGGTATCCTGCCGCGCGCAACCGGTTGCTGCAGGCGCTGCAGGCGGGCGGGCAGGGCAATGCGATCGTGCTGGGAGGCGACTGGCATTCCACGTTCGTCAACGATCTGAAGCTGGACTTCGATGCGGCCGATGCTCCCGTGGTGGCCACCGAGTTCATCGCCCCCGCCATCAGCAGTGGCGGAGACGACACACCGTATGGCCCTTACTACGGACCGTCGATTCCCCTGAATCCGCACATCCGCTATTTCGACGGCGACCGCCGTGGCTGGTGGAGGCTGCAGCTCAACCGGCAGGCCGTGGATGCGGAACTGCGCTTGGCCGACAGCGTGCTGCGTACCGATGCCGCGGTGCGGACCGCCGCGCGTTTCCAGGTCGCCCACGGCCGCCCGGGGGCGGTGCAGGTATAGCGGCTGCGTTCCGGGTTTCATCGCGCTCTGCCGGGTTTCGTCGCAAACCGTTTGCTCCCTCCGGGGCAGGGCGGCACTGTGGTCGCAGGCGGCAAGGGGCCGCTGCAAGGAGACCGTGATGAAGACCCTGTTCGCGCTGGGCGTGTGGTGCCTGCTGTTCGTGCTGTGCTGGCCGTTGGCGATCCTTGCCCTGATCGCCTGGCCGTTCGTGTGGCTGCTGAGCCTGCCGTTCCGCCTGGTCGGCATCACGTTCTCGGCGCTGTTCGCGTTCCTGCGCGCGCTGTTCATGCTGCCGGCACGCCTGCTGGGTGGCGGCCGCGGTCCGGTGGCTGCGTGATGACGCCGGCCATCGCGGTACTGGTATTGGCGCTCGCGGCGCCGGCCCCTGCCACGCCCGCGACACCACCGTCCGCCTGGCTGGAACGCCAGCAGACCGCCGCTGCCGACGAAGCGGATGCTGCGGCGGCCAAGCTCGCCAAGCCTGACAGGCTCAAGGAACGCTGCAGGGTGGTGAAGGAATGGAAGGTGGGTGAAACCGTGGTGCAGCATCGCATCTGTGACGATGCACCGGAGCCGCCTGCTGGAAAGGTGTAGCGCCGGGCCCATGCTCGGCTCAACATCAGAAGGCCAAACAAAAAAACCCCGCCGAGGCGGGGTTTTCCTGTCGTGCCACCGGGCCGATCAATTGGCCTTGTGGATGGCGCGCTTGCTGACCGCCATCGCCGCGTCGTGGACCACTTCCGACAGCGACGGGTGGGCGTGGCAGATACGGGCCAGATCATCGGCCGAACCGCTGAACTCCATGGTCAGCACGCCTTCATGCACCAGCTCGGACACGTTGGCGCCGACCAGGTGCATGCCGAGGATGCGATCGGTCTCGGCATGGGCCAGGATCTTCACGAAACCTGCCGGCTCGATCATTGCCACGGCACGGCCGTTGGCGGCGAACGGGAAGCTGCCGGCCTTGTACGGGATGCCTTCGGCCTTCAGCTGTGCTTCGGTCTTGCCCACCCAGGCCAGTTCCGGCTCGGTGTAGATGACCCACGGAATCGTGTCGAAGTTGACGTGACCCGGCAGGCCGGCGATCAGTTCGGCCACGGCGATGCCTTCCTCGAAGCCCTTGTGCGCCAGCATCGGGCCGCGCACGCAGTCGCCCACCGCCCAGACGCCATCGACGCCGGTGTGGCAATGCGCATCGACTTCGATCTGGCCACGCTCGTTGACCTTCACGCCGGTGCCTTCGGCCAGCAGGCCCTTGGTGGCAGCGCGACGGCCGACGGCCACCAGCAGCTTGTCCACGGTCAGGGTCTTCTCGCCTTCGCTGTCGGTGTAGGTGACAACGACTTCCTTCTTCTTGCCCTTGCCGGTGATCTCGGTCTTGGAGACCTTGGCGCCCAGGCGGATGTCCAGGCCCTGCTTCTTGAATTCCTTGGCCGCGGTCTTGGCGACTTCGGCGTCGGCGACGGCCAGGAACTCCGGCAGCGCCTCAAGGATGGTGACTTCGGCGCCCAGGCGCTTCCACACGCTGCCCAGCTCCAGACCGATCACGCCGGCGCCGATCACCGCCAGGCGGTTCGGCACTTCGGTGAAGTCCAGGCCGCCGACGTTGTCGACGATGGTCTCGCCGTCGAACTTGGCGAACGGCAGTTCGATCGAATCCGAACCGGCGGCGATGATGACGTTGGTGCCCTTCAGCTCGACTTCCGAGCCGTCGTGCTGCTTCACCTTGACCACGTTGCCCGGCTGCAGTTCGCCGAAGCCGTAGTAGGTGGCGACCTTGTTGGCCTTGAACAGCATGGCGATGCCGCCGGTGAACTGCTTGACGATCTTGTCCTTGCGGCCAACCATCGCCTCGACGTCCATCTTGGCGTCCTTGAAGCTGATGCCGTGGTCGCCAAAGATGTGGCTCATGTTCCAGAACTGGCGCGAGGAATCCAGCAGCGCCTTGGACGGGATGCAGCCCACGCGCAGGCAGGTGCCGCCCAGCGCCGGCTTGCCATCCTTGCCCAGCGCTGCGTCGATGCAGGCGGTCTTCAGGCCCAGCTGGGCCGCGCGGATGGCAGCGTGGTAACCGGCCGGGCCCGCACCGATGACGACGACGTCGAATTGTTCAGCCATTGAATTAGTCCTTGATGCTTTACCGGAACCCCCTTCCGCGCGGGCGCGGAAGGGGGCGGGAGGTCTTACAGGCCGAACAGCATGCGGCCGGGGTTTTCCAGCTGGTTCTTGATGTCCACCAGGAACTGCACCGAGTCCTTGCCGTCGATGATGCGGTGGTCGTAGGACAGCGCCAGGTACATCATCGGCGCGATCACGACCTGGCCGTTCTGGGCGATCGGACGCTCCTTGATGGCGTGCATGCCCAGGATGGCGCTCTGCGGCGGGTTGATGATCGGCGTGGACAACAGCGAGCCGAAGGTGCCGCCGTTGGTCACGGTGAAGGTGCCGCCCTGCAGTTCTTCCAGGCTCAGCTTGCCGTCACGGGCCTTCTTGGCGTAGTCGGCGATGGTCTTCTCGATGTCGGCGAACGACATGCGCTCGACGTTGCGCAGCACCGGGGTCACCAGGCCCTTCTCGGTCGACACGGCGATGGAGATGTCCGAGTAGCCGTGGTAGATGATGTCGTCACCATCGATCGACGCGTTGACCAGCGGGAAGCGCTGCAGCGCGTTGGCGGCGGCCTTCACGAAGAAGCTCATGAAGCCCAGCTTGATGCCGTGGGCCTTGACGAACTCGTCCTGCAGTTCCTTGCGCGCGGCCGACACCTTGGACAGGTCGACTTCGTTGAAGGTGGTCAGCATGGCGGTGGAGTTCTTGGACTCCATCAGGCGTTCGGCGATGCGCTTGCGGATGCGGGTCATCGGCACGCGTTCTTCCGGACGTGCGCCACCGGCCTTGCCGGCGCCGCCGTTGCGGGCGAAGTTGACGATGTCTTCCTTGGTCACCGCGCCGCGACGGCCGGTGCCGTCCACGTCGGCCGGGTTCACGCCCTCGGTGATGGCGGTGAAGCGGGCACCCGGCGGCAGCGCATCGGCGGCCGACTTGGCTGCCGGGGCCGGAGCCGCGGCGGGAGCCGGAGCAGCGGCTGCGGCCGGAGCCGGGGCATCGGCCTTCTTCTCTTCAGCGGCCGGAGCCGGGGCAGCCGCCACGGCGCCTTCCTCGATGATCGCCACGACCTGGCTGGAGGTCACGGTGGCGCCCACGTCGAACTTGATCTCCTTCAGCACGCCATCGACCGGCGACGGCACTTCCAGGACGACCTTGTCGGTTTCCAGGTCAAGCAGGTTTTCGTCGCGCTTGACGGCGTCGCCCACCTTCTTGTGCCAGGTGGCGATGGTGCCGTCGGCGACGGATTCGGGCAGTACCGGGGCTTTGACTTCGGTGGCCATGCGGGAGCTTCCTGGTTTGTCTTCTAAATAAGGGGGAGGAGAGTTATTCAGCGACCTGGTCGTTGAACGGGTTGACCAGTGCGTCGGCAATCAGCTGCTGCTGCTCGCGGACATGGTCAGCCATGTGACCGGCAGCCGGCGACGCCGAACGTGCGCGACCGGCGTAATGCAGGTTCTGGCCCTCGGCCAAGCAGAACTGCAGGTGGTGGCGGATCTGGTACCACGCGCCCTGGTTCTGCGGTTCTTCCTGCGTCCACACCACGTCGGTGGCCTTGCCATACTTCTTCAGTTCGGCAGCCAGCAGCGCACGCGGGAACGGATACAGCTGCTCCACGCGGATGATCGCCACGTCGTCCTGGCCACGCTTGGTCTGGTCTTCCAGCAGGTCGTAGTAGACCTTGCCCGAGCACAGCACCACGCGCTTGACCTTCTTGGCGTCGGCATTGGCATCGCCGATCAGGTGCTGGAACTCGCCGTTGGCCAGCTCGTCCAGGCTCGACACCGCCAGCTTGTGGCGCAGCAGCGACTTCGGCGACATCACCACCAGCGGCTTGCGGGTGGTCATGTGCAGCTGGCGACGCAGCATGTGGAAGGCCTGGGCCGGGGTCGACGGCACGACCACCAGCATGTTCTCCAGCGCGCACAGCTGCAGGAAGCGCTCCAGGCGCGCCGAGCTGTGTTCCGGGCCTTGCCCTTCATAGCCATGCGGCAGCAGCAGGGTCAGGCCGGAAATGCGGCCCCACTTGGCTTCACCGGCGGCGATGAACTGATCGATCACCACCTGGGCGCCGTTGGCGAAGTCGCCGAACTGGCCTTCCCAGATGCACAGCGTGTTCGGATCGGTGGTGGAGAAGCCGTACTCGTAGGCCATCACCGCTTCTTCGCTCAGCAGCGAATCGATGACGGTGGCCTTCTCCGGCGAATCCACCAGCTGCCGCAGCGGCATGTAGTAGTTGTCGGTCTTCTGGTCGTGCAGGATCGCGTGGCGGTGCGTGAACGTACCGCGGCCGACGTCCTGGCCGACCAGGCGCAGTGCATGGCCTTCGTCCAGCAGGGTGGCGTAGGCCAGGTTTTCGGCAAAGCCCCAGTCGCCCGGAATCTCGCCAGCGGCCATCTTGCGGCGGTCGTCGTAGACCTTGGCCACGCGCGAGTGCAGCTGCACTTCGTCCGGGATGGTGTTGATCAGCTTGGCCAGCTCGACCAGCTTGTTCTTCTCGACCTTGGTCGAGACCGGGTCGGACAGCTTGCCTTCCAGCAGCTTCGGCCAATCAACGAACAGCGGGCTGCTCGGCGGAGTCTTCTCGACCTTGGCCAGTTCGGTGGTCACTTCGCCGGCGTCCAGCTTCTCGCGGTAGGCATCGACCATCGCCTTGCCGGCGCCGGCGGCGATCACGCCCGCCTTTTCCAGCTGCTCGGCATACATCTCGCGGGTGGTCGGGTGCTTGCGGATCACCTGGTACATCAGCGGCTGGGTGATCGCCGGCTCGTCGGCCTCGTTGTGGCCCCAACGGCGGTAGCACATCAGGTCGATGACCACGTCCTTGGCAAACTTCTGGCGGAACTCGAACGCCAGCTGCGCGGCGAACACCACCGCTTCCGGGTCATCTCCGTTCACGTGCAGCACCGGTGCGGCAATCATCTTCGCCACGTCGGTGGCATAGCGCGTGGAGCGCGTATCCAGCGGATTGGAGGTGGTGAAGCCGACCTGGTTGTTGACCACGATGTGCACGGTGCCGCCGACGGCGAAGCCGCGGGCCTGCGACATCTGGAACAGTTCCATGACCACGCCCTGGCCGGAGAAGGCCGCGTCGCCGTGGATCAGGATCGGCATGACCTGCTTGCGGGCGGTGTCCTTGCGGCGCTCCTGGCGCGAACGCACGGAACCGGCCACGACCGGGTCGGCGATTTCAAGGTGCGACGGGTTGAACGCCAGCGCCAGGTGGACCGGGCCACCCTCGGTGGCCACGTCGGCGGAGAAGCCCATGTGGTACTTCACGTCGCCGGCCGAGGCGTGCTCGTCGTGCTCGAACTTGCCTTCGAACTCGTCGAACAGCTTGCGCGGGTTCTTGCCCAGGGTGTTGACCAGCACGTTCAGGCGGCCGCGGTGGGCCATGCCGATCACCACGTCCTTGACGCCGTCCTTGCCGGCGCTGCGGATGATGGTGTCCATCATCGGGATCAGCGCATCGCCGCCTTCCAGCGAGAAGCGCTTCTGGCCGACGTACTTGGTGTGCAGGTAGCGCTCCAGGCCTTCGGACGCGGTCAGGCGCTCCAGGGTGCGGCGCTGGGTGTCAGCGTCCAGCTGGTAGTTGCCGCCGGCCAGTTCCAGCTTCCTGTAGATCCACTGGCGCTGCTCGACCTCGGCGATGTGCATGAACTCCGCACCGATCGAACCGGTGTAGGTCGCCTTAAGGCGCGCCAGCAGATCGCGCAGCTTCATGCGCGGCTGGCCGCCGACGCCACCGGTGCTGAACTCGCTGTTGAGGTCGGCATCGGACAGGCTGTGGAACGGCAGGCCCAGGTCCGGCGTATTGACCGGCGCAGCCAGGCCCAGCGGGTCCAGGCGGGCGTCCAGGTGGCCGCGCGAACGGTAGGCGGTGATCAGACGACCGACATTGCGCTCACGCTCGTCGCCCGCACCTGCGCCGGTGCCGGCCTTCAGCGCATCCTTGGCCGCGTCCGCGATGTGGGAAATGACGGCCGAGTGCGGAATGTCACCTGCTTCGCGGCCCTTGAAGCCGTCGAAGTAGGTCTTCCATTTGGGATCGACACTGTCCGGGGAGACGAGGTACTGCTCGTACAGGTCCTCGACATAGGAGGCGTTGCCGCCGGCGAGTTGCGAAGATTGCGCAAACTGCTTCAGTAGATTGTCCACGATGGAGGGTGTTGATTCGCTTTGTGGGGTATGGCTTAAGAAGGACCCGGCAGGAAGATGAATAGCCCTGCGCAGGCGCGTTCAAACAGCCAAATTGTACCCCCATCCGGACACGAAGGGGCATCGCGGAGGCCATCGTGCGTCCCCCGGTGCCGCTTCCAGACAGGTTGAACCCGACCGTCGCGCTCAGAGGCCAAGCGCGCGGAGTTCGCTGCAATCGCGCGAACGGTCCCAGACGCGCTGCAATTGCTGCTCGAACTGCCGCGAACGTGCCGGCAGCGCGGTGCCGGCCTCGCCGTCGAGGCGATGGCCGATCAGACGAAAGTAGAAGTCGCCCCTGTCATTGATCAGGCAGGCGGACGCCAGTGCCCGGTCGACCGGATCGGCCACCTCGCGGAACAGGATCACGCTGGGCAGCCGCTGTGCCATCGCCAGCAGCGGCGCGCCGGCACGGCCAATGGCTGCCGCGTCATGCACGATCACCCGCAGCTGCTTGTCGTGGCGGGCACTGGCGAAGCGGCGCAGGGCGGCCTGTACCGGGCCGGCATCGAGCAGGCCCGGGTCCAGCAGGTGGCTGTGCAGCCATACCTGGCGACGGGCACGGTGGAGGAGGGCGGTGGTGGCGGCCACGGCCTCGGCGTGGCTGTTGATCGCGCTGGCCGCGTCCAGCCGGCGGCGCATCTGCTGGTGCCCCAGGCCGGCCTCCTCGAAGACCTCGCCCTCAGGCAGGAAGCCCTGCCGCGCGTAGAAGTCGCGGGCGGGCAGCTGTGCGTGCAGATGCAGCTCGGCCAGGCCGAGGCCAAGGCCGGCCTCGACCAGGGCCTCGAGCAGGGCTTCACCGATGCCCTGGCTGCGGTGGCTCGCCAGCACCGCCATGCGGCCGACGCGGCCATCAGGTGTGAGCCGGCCAGTGCCGACCGGCGTGCCGTTGGCATCCAGCGCCAGTACATGGGCGCTGACCGGGTCCATCGCGTCGCGCTCCAGTTCGCTGGCAATGCCCTGTTCCTGCACGAACACCTGCTGGCGCACAGCGTGGATGGCGCCATGCGCATCGGCATGACCTACCTGATGGACGCGGATCGAGGGCATGACTCAGGCGCGACCGGCGTCGCTGTCGTCTTCTTCGTCGTCTTCGAAGTTGACGATGACCTCGATGCCATCGTCATGCACGGTCACCACGTGGACATCATCGGACACGGCGTCGTCATCGATCACCTCCACCTGGTCGCGGCCTTCGACCACCTCACCGAGGACGCCTTCATCCTCGCCCTCGTCGTCGGCGCCATACAGCTCGCTGGGGTCGATCAGCTGGAACACGCCGCCGACCAGCAGCTGCTGGACCACCGCGCGGCCCTTGTCCGACAGTCCGCGATAGGCGGCCGCGTCGAGCTGCTCGGCACCGGCCAGGCGCTGCGCATCCTTCACCGGCAGCGCGAAGTCCTGGCCGCTGACGTACAGGCTGGCGCCCCGCTTGGCCCGGCGCCAGGCCAGGCGGGCCCAGGGGTGGCGTTGCAGCAGAAGGCCGGACTGCAGGGCGGCGACCACCTCTTCCTGTTCCGGCGCGGCCTGGTGGGCCATCACTTCGCCGGCGGCGCGGTAGGTGGTGATGAAGCGGCCGAACCAGTCGCCCAGCTTGTCCGGGTCGTTCATGCGGATGGCATTGAGGGCGGTGATCACCCGTGCCATCGCCACCGTGTCGATCTCGTTCGGATCGGCCGGCAGCTTCAGGTCGGGGTCCTGGTAGCGGATGTTCTCGTCGGCATCGGCGATCAGGGTGTCCAGGTAGTCACTGATGAGTTCGGCCGAGGACGGCGCGCGCATGCCGAAGGAGAACGTCAGGCAGGGGTCTTCGGCGACGCCATGGTGCGGCACGTTCGGCGGCAGGTACAGCATGTCGCCCGGCGCCAGCACCCAGTCGTGGGTGGGCTTGAACACCTCCAGCAGCTTCAGTTCCACGTCCGGACGGAACCCCAGCGGCGGGCGCCGGCCCTTGATCGACTCGCTGGCGTCGATCTGCCAGCGACGATGGCCCTGGGCCTGCAGCAGGAACACGTCGTACTGGTCGACGTGGGCACCGACCGAGCCGCCGGTGGCGGCGAAGCTGATCATGACGTCGTCCATGCGCCAGCGCGGGAGGAAGCGGAAGTGCTCGATCAGCGCGCGCACGTCCGGGTCCCACTTGTCCACGTCCTGCACCAGCAGGGTCCAGTCGCGGTCGGGCAGGGCGGGGAATACGTCTTCCTGGAACGGGCCGGTACGTACGCGCCAGCCGTCCTGGCGCTTGTCGTGCTCGATCAGGCGTGCCAGCACGCCTTCTTCGCAGGCCAGCCCGGCCAGGTCTTCCGGCTGCACCGGAGACTGGAAATCAGCGAAGGCGTTGCGGATCAGCAGCGGACGCTTCTGCCAGAAATCGCGCAGGAACACGGCCGGGGACATGCCCAGCGGCTGGCCGGGACGGGCGGTGACTTCGATGAGCGGGGCGGAGGACTTGCGGGCGGCCATGGGGGAATCCTTGCAGCGGAAAGCGGGAGGGCGGCGCGGCGTGCCGCCAAGGCGTCCATTGTCCGACGTTCGTTGGGATTGCGCACGTGCGGTGGTTTGTCGCGGGGTGTCCGGCCAACGGCGGAGCCCCTCGTGGCGGGTGCTTGGTCGCGTGAAGGCAAAAAGCCGTGCCTGGCCGGGGGGGGGGGGGGGGGGGGGGGGGGGGGGGGGGGGGGGGGGGGGGGGGGGGGGGGGGGGCGGCGCCGCCGGGCGGCCCCCCCCCCCCGCCCCGGGGCCCCCCCCCCCCCCCCGGGGGGGGGGGGGGGGGGGGGGGGCGGGGGGCCGCCTCTCCCCCCCCGCCCCCCCCGGCCCGCGCCCCCCCCCCCCCCCCCCCCCCCCCCCCCCCCCCCCCCCCCCCCCCCCCCCCGGCCCCTGACAGTTTCCTGCGGGGTCCGCCACGGAATGGAAGAAGAAAATCAAAGGCAACAGCGGCTCGCGCGCTGCGCTTGCCCGGCCCTGCAGAATCCAAAAAACCAAAGAGGGACGCGGCAAAGCCGCGTCCCTCCTTCACATTCCGTCCCGACAACAAATGCTCTTCGATCCGTCACCGGGATGCTGTCAGAGGTGGGGGGGGGGGGGGGGGGGGGGGGGGGGGGGCCCGCGGGGGGGCGCCCCCCCCCCCCCCCCCCGGGGTGAAGAGCGCCCCCCCCCCCCCCCCCACCCCCCCCCCCCACCCCCCGCCAAACACGGCAGAAACCCAGAGCCGCCTTTGACGTTGCCGTTGCTGTTGCCGTTGCCTGCCGCAGGCAGCGCCCGCGGCCGCCGCCGCAAAGGAAACCCCTTAAATCTTCTTCGCCAGCGCCTCGGCCAGACCGGTATAGCTGCCCGGGGTCATCTCCAGCAGCCGCTGCTTCGCATCCGCCGGCAGCTCCAGCCCCTGTACGAACGCCCGCATCGACTCGGCGGTGATGCCCTGGCCGCGGGTCAGGGCCTTCAGCTGCTCGTACGGGTTCGGCAGGCCGTGGCGGCGCATCACCGTCTGCACCGCTTCGGCCAGCACTTCCCACGCCGCATCCAGGTCGGCATCCAGGCGCTGCGGATTCACCTCCAGCTTGCCCAGTCCCTTGGCCAGCGAGTCCAGCGCCACCTGGCTGTGGCCGAAGGCGGTACCCAGCGCCCGCAGCACGGTGGAGTCGGTCAGGTCGCGCTGCCAGCGGCTGATCGGCAGCTTCGCGCTGAAATGCTCGAACAGCGCGTTGGCGATGCCGAAGTTGCCTTCGGCATTTTCGAAATCGATCGGGTTGACCTTGTGCGGCATGGTCGACGAGCCGACTTCGCCTTCCTTCAGGCGCTGCTTGAAGTAGCCCAGCGAGATGTAGCCCCAGATGTCGCGGGCCAGGTCGATCAGGATGATGTTGGCGCGGCGGGCGGCATCGCCGATTTCGGCGACGTTGTCGTGCGGCTCGATCTGCGTGGTGTACGGGTTGAACACCAGGCCCAGCCCGGTCACGAAGCGTTCGGCGAAGGCCGGCCAGTCCACGTCCGGGTAGCTGGCGACGTGCGCGTTGTAGTTGCCGACCGCACCGTTGATCTTGCCGGTCAGCTCGACCGCGGCGATCTGGCGGCGCTGACGCTCCAGGCGCGCCACCACGTTCGCCAGCTCCTTGCCCAGGGTGGTCGGCGAAGCGGTCTGGCCGTGCGTACGCGACAGCATCGGCTGCGCGGCCTGGGCGTGGGCCAGGCCACGCAGGGTGGCGGCGATGCCGTCGAGCGTCGGCAGCAGCACCTCGCGGCGCGCCTGCTCGAGCATCAGGCCGTAGCTGAGGTTGTTGATGTCCTCGCTGGTGCAGGCGAAATGCACGAACTCCAGTGCCGGCGCCAGCTCGGCGTCGTCCTTCAGCTGCTCCTTGATGAAGTACTCCACCGCCTTGACGTCATGGTTGGTGGTGCGCTCGATCTCCTTCACCCGGGCGGCATGGGCGGGGCTGAAACCGCTGGCCAGCGCGCGCAGACGGGCGGTGGCGGCTTCGGAGAACGCTGCAAGCTCGACGATGCCCGGCTCGGCGGCCAGCGCCAGCAGCCACTCCACCTCGACCGTGACGCGGGCCTTGATCAGGCCGTACTCGGAGAAGATCGGGCGCAGGGCATCGACCTTGCCGGCGTAGCGGCCATCGAGCGGGGACAGGGCGAGCAGGGCGGAATCGGACATGTCGGCAGGGCGGGAGCGAGCGGCGGGGCCGATATTCTACGACGCGTGGCCTTCGCATGCTTGGCAGCACCGGGCCACGCCGGGCGCAGGGAGGCTGCGCGCTGTCCTCGCCCGGCCGGGCCCGCCGCTCCCGATGGGCAACGGTGCCGCAGACGAAACGATCCGGCCCGCTTCCGTCATGCCATGCAACGGGCAAGAGAGTATCGTGATTGCCGCCGCCAGCCCGGGAAGCGACACCCTGCCAGCCGCCGCTTCCCTTTCCCCAACTGAAGTAGTGCGGAGTCGATGCAATGAGCAAAGCTGCAAGCAAGGGTGCCTCCCGGGCGTTCCGGATCGAACACGACAGCATGGGCGAGCTGCAGGTGCCTGCCGATGCCCTGTGGGGCGCGCAGACCCAGCGCGCCGTGCAGAATTTCCCGGTGTCCGGCCAGCGCATGCCGCGCGGGTTCATCCGTGCGCTGGGTCTGGTCAAGGGCGCCGCTGCCGGCGTCAACGCCGAACTGGGCCACCTGCCCAGGAACGTGGCCAAGGCGATCCAGGCCGCCGCAGCGGAAGTGGCGGCGGGCGACTGGGACGCGCATTTCCCCATCGATGTCTACCAGACCGGTTCGGGTACGTCCTCGAACATGAATGCCAACGAGGTCATCGCGACCCTGGCCAACCGCGCCGGCAAGGCCGGCAAGACCACGGTCCATCCCAACGACCACGTCAACCAGGGGCAGAGCTCCAATGACGTGATCCCGACCGCGCTGCGCGTCTCGGCGGTGCTGGCGGCGCACGAACAGCTGCTGCCCGCGCTGGCGCATCTGCGCAGGACCATCGACAGGAAGGGCCGCAGCCTGCGCAAGGTGGTCAAGACCGGCCGTACCCACCTGATGGACGCCATGCCGCTGACCTTCGAGCAGGAGTTCGGTGCCTGGTCGGCACAGCTGGCATCGGCACAGGCGCGCATCGAGGACAGCCTCAAGCGCGTCCGCCGGCTGCCGCTGGGCGGCACCGCCATCGGTACCGGCATCAATGCCGATCCGCGTTTCGGCGCTCAGGTGGCCAAGGCCCTCAAGCAGCACTCGGGTTTCAAGTTCGACAGTGCCGACAACAAGTTTGAAGGCCTGGCCGCGCAGGACGATGCGGTGGAGCTGTCCGGCCAGCTCAATGCGCTGGCGGTGGCGCTGATCAAGATCGCCAACGATCTGCGCTGGATGAATGCCGGGCCGCTGGCGGGGCTGGGCGAGATCGAACTGCCGGCCCTGCAGCCGGGCAGCTCGATCATGCCGGGCAAGGTCAATCCGGTGATTCCGGAGGCGACGGTGATGGCCTGCGCGCAGGTGATCGGTCACCACACGGCGATCACGGTGGCCGGGCAGACCGGCAATTTCCAGCTCAATGTGACCCTGCCGCTGATCGCGGTGAACCTGCTCGAAGGCATCGGCCTGCTGGCCAACGTGTCGACGCTGCTGGCCGACAGCGCCATCGCAGGCCTGAAGGTGCGCGAGGATCGCGTGGCGGAGGCGCTGGCGCGCAACCCGATCCTGGTCACTGCGCTGAACCCGATCATCGGCTATGAGAAGGCCGCGGCAATCGCCAAGCGCGCCTACAAGGAACAGCGGCCGGTGCTGGAGGTGGCGCTGGAGGACAGCGGCCTGGGCGAAGCGGAACTGCGGCGCCTGCTGGATCCGACGGCGCTGACCGCTGGCGGCATCCATGCGGGAGGCGGTGGCGGCGGTTGATCTGCCGAGCAGACTTGCCGGGCCAATGAGAAACGCCGCCCTCGGGCGGCGTTTGCGTTCAGCGACGGTCGGCGACGATGTTGCCGAAGGTCTCGGTGTAGTCCTTGAACTCGGGGATGCGCTGGATCAGGTCGCCTGGAATGACGTCCATGCCCTCCGGCGGCTGGATCTTCACCGGCTGCATGTTCGGATCGGCCGGGGCGGCCACCAGCGTGTTCTGGCGCAGTACCTGCAGCTTGCCGAACATCGTCTGCAGCATCTGTTTCTGCGCATCGTCCAGCGGAATCTGGATCTCGTCCATCTTCATCGTGCCGTCGGCCAGGATGATGATGTTCGGTGCCGGTGGACGGCGCACGGTCACCATGCCTTCGCTGACGGAGATCTTGGGCTTGCCACGCTCTGCGCGGTGGTTGCGGTAATCCTGGTCGCAGCCGGCCAGGCCCAGGCAGAACAGGGCAGCCAGCAGCAGAAACAGCTTCTTCATGACGATTCGATCGGGGGCATCCGGGGGGGCCATTGTAAGCCCGGTGCCGGCAGCGGAGGCCCCCCGCCGGCCGGGTGCGCTGAAGTGTCTCAGTTGGAGAAGGTGACCGAGCTGTCCTTTCCGCAGTCGTCGACGTCGCTCTGGTCCATGCTGGCGTAGGGCTTGAAGGCCGGCAGTTCGCGGGCAAGCGCCTGCTGGCTGGCCAGCATCGCCGGCAGGCGGTCGCAGATGCGCTTGGCCTGCGCTTCGATCTTGGCGGCCTCGGCGTTGATCCGCTTCTCCACGCCTTCGCTGTCACCGCTGAAGATACCCTTGAGCGCTTCACCGGCAGCGCTGGCACCGAGCTTGGCACCGGCCAGGCCGACATTCATCCCGTCCGTCGCGATGGCGACCACGTGACCGCGGTACTCCAGCAGCTGGCGGCGCTGCGCGTCGTTGGTCGGCACATCCTTGCCGCCGATCAGCAGATGTCCATCCGGCGTGATCTCCGCGCGCGGCTGATTGTCGGCGGAGATCTTGATGTTGCCCTCAGTGATCTCCCTGCGGGCCTCATCCATGGCTTCCTGGACTTTTCTGCCAACGCCGCTGGAGGTTTCGGCGACGCTCTTGCCGACACTGGTGTCGGGCGCGGAAGACGTGCCACCGCAGGCGATCAGCGGCAGGCACAGCAGGGTGGCAGGCAGCAGGCGCATCAGGTTCATGGCATTCCCCTCGAATCGGTGGGTTGGGATTTACTTGTTGCGGGGCAGGGTGACCCTGCCGCTGACGTTGCGGTGCACGACGTCGCCGCTGCCGCTGTGATCGACGGTCAGGTTGCCGCGCACGCCATCGACGTCGATGTCGCCGGAGCCATGGCTGCGCACGTGCACATCGCCGCCGATGTCACCCAGGTCGATGCCCCCCGAGCCCACCACGCCGATCTGGACGCTGCCCTGCACGCGCTTGAAGTCGACGTCGCCCGATCCGACCGTGTCCAGGCGTGCGTTGCCACGCACGTCGCTGATCGTGAGGTCGCCGGAGCCGACCGTGCCGACGATCGCGTCGCCCCCGATGTTGCGCGCCTTGACGTCACCCGAGCCGAGCGACAGCAGGTTCAGTGCGCTGCCACCGTCGATCTCCAGGTCGCCGGAGCCGACGGAGGCATGGATGGTGCCGCGGGTGCCGCGCGCAACGGCGTCGCCGGAGCCGACATCCACGCTCAGTGACTGCGCGTTGTCGATGCTGGCATCGCCGGAGCCGACCTTGAACTGCAGCGGCAGGTTGTCCGGCACGCTGCCGCGGATGTCCAGCCAGGCGTAGAAGTTGCCCAGGTTCAGGCCGGCACGGCTTGCGCGGCGCAGGCTGACCACCAGCTTGTCGCCTTCCCGGCGCTGGTCCAGCACCAGCTGGTCCAGCAGATCCTGGCTGGACGCGCAGGCACGGCCGTCGAGCTGACCGCCTCCACTGCGGGCGGTCACCTTCAGATCGAACTGGTTCACCTCGAACACCACCGCCTTGGCACCGGCCGCGTCCAGCTTCAACGTGCGTGCAGCGGTGAACTTGCAGTTGGGTGCATCGGCGGCCAGGGCCGACAGCGGCATCAGCAACAACGCGGTACAGGCGAGCAGGGAACGCATGGGTGGTGGCTCCGGTAAGGGGTCAGATTTCGCCGGCGCGGCGGCGCAGGCGGATGGCAAGGAAGATGAAAAGCGCGCCGAACGCAGCGCCGATCCACAGTCCCGGCATCGCCAGCGACTTCAGCTGCGCGACCGGGCCCATCAGCGCGGTGACCGATTCCAGGTCCGCACGCGAGTCCTGCAGGCCGGTGCGGTAGATCAGGTCCATGCCGGGCACGCCACTGAGCAGCAGGCGACCGACGACGTTCTGCCAGAACCAGCCGCTGGTGAGCCCGAACAGGGTCATGACCTTGGTGGTGGAGACGATGATCCCGGCGAACAGCGGCAGCATCACCGCCCACAGGAACGGCTTGGACTTGGCCCAGGCCGAGCACAGCAGCAGCCAGCCGGCGGTCGGCAGCGCCCACAGGACGTAGACCGGAATCCAGGACAGATGGCCGGCGGCCAGGGTCAGCGGGCTGGCCGGTCCCCAGATCAGGTTCATCGGGCTGCCACCGTGCAGCGCGGCCACCAGGCTGATGATGGCGAGGAAGCCGAACATGGTCAGGATGCCGGCGACCACTGCGATCAGCGGGGCGATCACCAGCGCGCTGATCGCCTTGGAAAGCACGGTCTGGGTATCGGACAGTGGCAGTGATTTCCAGAACAGGATGCTGCGGTCGCGGCGGTCGTCATACAGCGCGCCAAGGCAGTAGAAGAACATCACGAACGCCAGCACCAGGAACGGCCAGGCCGAACTCAGCACCAGGGTCAGGTCGAGGCCGTTGCCCAGGTCGGCCATGTCCTTGGCACTGATGTTGCGGGTCAGCAGCGCCAGGTCCAGGCCGTTGATGTTCACGTCCTCGCCATCGATGTGCAGATTGCCGTCGCGCGCAGCCCGATGCAGGGCGAACAGGCCGAAGGCGATGCCCACACCGCTCATCAGCAGCGACACCACGCCGGCAATCAGCGGCGCATAGAGGAACCCGCCACGGTTCTCCCAGTATTCACGCTTGAGCAGCCAGCGCAGCGTGCCGGCGGGGCCGACGGGATGATTGACGGCGTTCATGCGTAGGTCCCCTTCATGACAGCGACGAACAGATCAGCCAGGCCCGGGCTGCGGGTCTCGCCGAGGGAGGTGAGCTGGTCACGCGGCACGCCGTCATACAGCAGCACGGTCTTGCCGAAGGCCAGGGCGCGCTCGTCGATCGGCTTGAGCGCACGCGCGGTATCGAGCTGCTCGGCGTTGACCAGCAGCTCGGTGTAGCGTTGGCCGACATCGTCCATCTCTGCGTCGAGCACGATGCGGCCGTCGCGGATGAACATGACGTCGCTGAGGATGTGCTCGATCTCTTCGACCTGGTGGGTGGTGACGATGATCGTCTTCTGCTCGTCGAAGTAGTCCTCCAGCAGGCGCTGGTAGAACTCCTTGCGGTACAGGATGTCCAGGCCCAGGGTCGGCTCGTCGAGCACCAGCACGCGGGCGTCGATGGCCATCACCAGGGCCAGGTGCAGCTGCACGATCATGCCTTTGGACAGTTCGCGCACGCGCTGCTTCGGCTGCAGCTTGGTGTTGGCCAGGAAGCGCTCGCAGCGGGCGCGATCGAAGCGTGGATGCACGCCGGCGACGAAGTCGATGGCCTCGCGCACCTTCAGCCAGCGGGGCAGCACCGCGACGTCGGCGATGAAGCAGATGTCCTTCATCAGCTCATCCCGATGCAGGCGCGGGTCGCGGCCGAGCACGCTGAGGTCGCCTTCCACCGTGGTCAGGCCGAGGATGGCCTTCAACGCGGTGGTCTTGCCGGCACCGTTGGGTCCGATCAGGCCGATGATCCGGCCCGCCGGGATGGTGAAGCTGGCATTGTCGAGCGCGACCGTGCTCTTGTAGGCCTTGCGCAGGCCGCGGGCGGTGATGACCGCGTCGCTTGCAGCGGTACTGGTGAGGCTGGCATTCATCAGACTTTCCCCTGGGTCAGCAATTCGTCGAGGCTCAGCCCCAGGCGCTGGATGCGCTCCAGGACGGCCGGCCATTCTTCATTGAGGAAGCGCTCGCGCTCGCTGCTGCGCAGCTGCGTGGCCGCCTGCTCGGTCATGAACATGCCCAGGCCCCGGCGCTTCTCGACCAGGCCTTCGTCAGCCAGTTCCTGGTAGGCGCGCGAAACGGTGATGGGGTTGAGCTGGTAGTCGGCGGCCACCTGGCGCACCGAAGGCAGGGCATCGCCCGGCTTGAGGATTCCGTCGAGCATCATGGCGATCACGCGCTCCTTCAGCTGGCGGTAGATGGGAGCGCCGTCGCTCCACTGGATGTCGCTCATGGTCAGCTCCGTGGGGTCAGCGGCTGTGCGAACGAGAAATACGGCATGGACAGGGAGCTGTGCAGCCGACGCGGGGGGGAGGGTGAAGCTTCCGGCGTCCCGGCCGTGGGAGTGGGCGCATCCTGCGGGGTATCGGACAGAGAGGGGGCGGTGGGCGCGCGTGGCGAGGCCAGCCACGCCATCACCAGCAGGGTCGAAACGGCGGTGATCGCGGGAGCGGTGACGTTGCGATGCATCCGGGTGTTCATGGCATACCCCCTGTCTCAGGTGACTGGTGTTGTATGCAACTATAACACCGGCACGCCGACGTGCAACCCCCGACATGACCCAACTGATGGCAGGGGGTGTCATGGCATAGACGCAATTCTGCAAGCCATTGATTTGAATGCGGAATGATGCTCGGTGGGCGCAGGCCGTCGCGTCGCTTCCATTCAGCTGCGTCCATGCTATGTCAAGCACCGGCCAGCTTCTGGCTCCGGCTGCGTTGCCGCCAATCCGCGCAAAGCGCCGGGGCGGTCGCGCGGCGGGGTGCCCCCGGGGCCGGTGCTATAGTTCGGCCGATTCCCGGCCGCTCCCGGCCGGGCCCTGTGAATGGCCACCGCGGACCGCTCCGATGCCCCTGCCGACCGTCTTCCCGCGCCGCCTGCGCGGTCTTTCCCTGCTGACCCTGCTGGCTGGGCTGGCCCTTCCCGGCCTCACCCTGGCCGCCGATCTGCTGGATGTGGACTACCGGCCCCTGGCCGGCAAGCAGCAGGTCAACCTGCAGCAGCGCTATCACGGCCAGGTGCTGCTGGTGGTCAATACCGCCAGCAAGTGCGGGTACACGCCGCAGTACGAAGGCCTGGAAGCGCTGCAGCAGCGCTATGCACGCCGCGGGTTCGCGGTCCTCGGCTTCCCGTCCAACGATTTCAAGGGCCAGGAACCCGGTGACGAAACGCAGATCCAGGAATTCTGCACGCTGACCTATGGCGTGAAGTTCCCGATGTTCGAGAAGGTCCACGTGGTCGGCGCGCAGGCCACCCCGCTGTACCAGCGCCTGACCGCGGCAACCGGCGTGGCGCCGGGCTGGAACTTCCACAAGTACCTGGTCGGCCGCGACGGCAGGGTCATCGCCCAGTTCGCCAGCAAGGTCACGCCGGATGATCCGCAGCTGATCGCGGCCATCGACAAGGCACTGGCCGCGCCCGCCGCCACGCGTTGATATCCGGCACGGATGCCTCGACATCGACGGCATGCGTGCGACAATGCTTCTTTTCGCGCCGACGTCGGCGCCCAGTCACTTCCAGGAATGCAGCGAATGAAGATGGGAATGCGCGGCGCAGCGGCGTCGGTTCTGATTCTGGCGATGGGCACTTCGGGTGTCGCTCTGTCGCAACAACCGGCGGCCCCCGCAGCCGCCAAGGAGACCGCAACCTTGAATTCCCCCAAGCAGAAGCTCGGTTACGCCATCGGCCTGGATGTCGCCAAGTCGTTCACCCCGATCGCCGATGAAATCGACGTCGCTGCCCTGCGCACGGCCGTGGAGCGTTCGTTCGAAGGCCTGCAGCCGCAGATCACCCAGGAGCAGGCCAAGGCCACCGATGCCGCCCTGCGCCAGGTCGTGATGGCCCGCAGCGGCCAGCAGGTGCCGGGCGTTGCGCCGGGCTCGCAGCCGCCGAAGGTCGATCGGGTGAAGGTCGCACAGATGATCGGTTCCTACTCGGTGGGTCCGTCGCTGGCACAGCTGAAGGACGACATTGACGTTGCGTCGCTGTTTGACGCAATCAGCACTGGTCTGAGCAAGGGCCAGCCGAAGATGACCGAGGCTGACGCCACGGCCACCATCCAGGCGTTCATGGGCACCAAGCAGGCCGAAATGCAGGCCAAGGCCGCCCAGGCTGCACAGACCAACCGTCAGGAAGGCAATGCATTCCTGGCCAAGAACAAGACCCAGCCGGGCGTGGTGACCACGGCCTCTGGGCTGCAGTACCAGGTGATCCGCCCGGGCAGCGGCGAGCGTCCGCTGCCGACCAGCAAGGTGCGCGTGAACTACGAAGGCAAGCTGCTCGACGGCACCGTCTTTGACAGCTCCGCCAGCCGTGGCCCGGCCGAGTTCGGCCTGGACCAGGTGATCAAGGGCTGGACCGAAGGCGTCGCGCTGATGCCGGTCGGCTCCAAGTACCGCTTCTGGATCCCGGGCGAGCTGGCCTACGGTGAGAACGGCACCCCGGGCGGCCCGATCGGTCCGAACGCCACGCTGACCTTCGACGTCGAACTGCTGGGCGTCCTGCCGTAAGCCACCACGGAGCCTGCACGGACATGCGCGTTGCGATTTTCGGTACCGGTTACGTCGGCCTGGTGACGGGCACCTGCCTGGCCGATGTCGGCCACCAGGTGATCTGCGTCGATATCGACCAGGGCAAGGTCGATGGCCTGAACCAGGGCATCATCCCGATCTATGAGCCGGGCCTGGAGCCGATGGTGAAGGCCAACCACGCTGCGGCGCGGCTGGCGTTCACCACTGATGCGGCCGCGGCGATCGCGCATGGCCAGGTGGTGTTCATCGCCGTGGGCACGCCGCCGGACGAGGATGGCAGCGCCGACCTGCAGTACGTGCTGGCCGTGGCCCGCACCATCGGCCGGCACATGAGCGTGCCGACCGTGGTGGTCAACAAGTCGACGGTGCCGGTCGGCACCGCCGACAAGGTCCGTGCAGCGATCACCGACGAACTCGCGGCGCGCGGCGCCGACATCGCCTTCGATGTGGTCTCCAACCCGGAGTTCCTGAAGGAAGGCGACGCGGTCGCCGACTGCATGCGACCGGACCGCATCATCATCGGCGCCACCAGCGACGAGTCGGTGGCGGTGATGCGTCGCCTGTATGCACCGTTCAACCGCAACCACGACCGCGTGGTGGAGATGGACGTACGCTCGGCCGAGCTGACCAAGTACGCCGCCAACGCGATGCTGGCGACCAAGATTTCGTTCATGAACGAGATTGCCAACATTGCCGAGCGTGTCGGCGCCGACGTCGAGCAGGTCCGCCAGGGGATCGGCTCGGACCCGCGCATCGGCTGGCATTTCATCTATCCGGGCGCCGGTTACGGTGGCTCGTGTTTCCCCAAGGATGTGCAGGCGCTGGCCCGCACCGCCCAGCAGAGCGGCCTGGAGCCGAAGCTGCTGAACGCGGTGGAAGCGGTCAACGATGCGCAGAAGGGCCACCTGTTCGCCCTGGTCCAGCGCCACTATGGCAAGGGCGAGGACGAGGGCGTGCGCGGCAGGACGTTCGCCGTGTGGGGGCTGGCCTTCAAGCCGAATACCGACGACATGCGCGAGGCCTCCAGCCGCCGCCTGCTGGCGCAGCTGTGGGAGGGTGGGGCGACCGTACGTGCGTTCGACCCCGAAGCCATGCACGAAGCGCAGCGCATCTTCGGTGAGCGCGATGATCTGGTGTTCTGTGACAGCGCCGATGACGCGCTGCAGGGCGCCGATGCGTTGATCGTGGTGACCGAATGGAAGCAGTTCCGCAGCCCTGATTTTTCGATGCTGCGCGAACGGCTGAAGGACGCGGTCGTGTTCGACGGCCGCAACCTGTACGACCCCGCCGAGGTCGAAGCGGCGGGCCTGGCGTACTACGGCATCGGCCGGGGGCGTTCACTGCATGTCTGAGCTGCCGACCGAACGCGAGCAGGCGCTGGAAGCGCGCCTGGTCGAGCTGGAGATGCGTGTGTCCTTCCAGGAACACGCGCTGGCCGAACTGAGCGACGCACTGGCCGATGCCCGGATGCAGGGCACCCGCAACGCCGATGTGCTGCGCGTGCTGCTGGAAGACCTGGGCAAGGTCCGCAACGCACTGAATTCCTCCGATCCGGCGAGCGAACCGCCGCCGCCGCACTACTGATCCATACCCTTATCTATGAGCGATACCCTCCGCGACCAGTTGCTGGGCCTGGGCTTCAAGCCCGCGCCCAAGCCCGAGCGCAAGAATGATGGCCCCCGCCGTGATGGCCGCCCGCAGGGCAAGGGCGGCAACGGCAATGGAAAGCCGCAGGGCGCAGGCAAGGGCGAGCACACGCCCGGTGAGCGTCGCGGTCCCGGTGGTGCGCCGGGCAAGCCGGGGCAGCACCGTGGACAGGGCCCGCGCAGGCCGCGCAGTGCCGAGGAGATGGATCTGGCCAAGGCCTATGCCATCCGTGCCCAGAAGGAGAAGGAAGAGCGCATCGAAGCCGAGCGCCTGAAGCAGGAGGAAGCGCGTCAGCGCCGCGAGGCGAAGGCGAAGCTGGAAGAACTGCTGAAGGACAAGGGCCTGAATGACGAGGCGGCCGACATCGCGCGGCACTTCCCGTATGGCGGCAAGATCAAGCGGATCTATGTCACCGCGGCACAGCTGACCGCGCTCAATGCCGGCGAGCTGGGCGTGGTGCAGCTCAATGGCCGCTATCTGCTGGTCACCGCCGAGGTGCTGAACCAGGCCGAAGCCGTGTTCGCGGCCTCGGTGGCGCTGAAGGTCGATCCGGATGCCCCGGCCGAGGACGATCCCTACGCCGATCCGCAGTACCAGGTGCCGGATGACCTGGTCTGGTAAGCCTGCACCGCAGTGATCGGAAACGCCGGGCAATGCCCGGCGTTGCTGTTTCTGCGCGGTCTATTCGGGATCGTAGTCGAGGTTGGATGCGAGCCAGCGCTCGGCCTGGGCGCGATCCACGCCCTTGCGCCGCGCGTAGTCGCCCACCTGTTCGCGGCTGAGGCGGCCGACCACGAAGTACTGGCTCTGTGGATGGCTGAAGTAGTAGCCGGAGACGGCCGCGGTGGGCAGCATCGCGAAGCTCTCGGTCAGCGTCATGCCCGCGTTGGCTTCCGCCTGCAGCAGATCGAACAGGCGGCGCTTCTCGCTGTGCTCCGGGCACGCTGGATAGCCGGGGGCGGGCCGGATGCCGCGATACTTCTCGTCGATCAGCGCATCGTTGTCCAGCGCTTCGGTGCGGTCATAGCCCCAGAACTCGGTGCGCACCCGCTGGTGCAGGCGTTCGGCCAGTGCTTCGGCGAAGCGGTCGGCCAGGGCCTTGAGCAGGATCGCGTTGTAATCGTCGTGCTCGGCTTCAAAGCGCGCGACATGGGCATCGATGCCGATACCGGCGGTGACCGCGAACGCACCGATCCAGTCCTGTCGCCCGCTGTCGGCCGGTGCGATGAAATCGGCCAGGCAGAAGTCGGGGCGCTCGGCCGGCTTGTCGACCTGCTGGCGAAGGAAGTGCAGGGTGGTCTCGCCCTGTGGATGCTGCACGCGGACATCGTCACCGACACTGTTGGCCGGCCACAGGCCGAACACCGCCTTGGCGGTCAGCCACTTCTCCGCGACGATGCACGCCAGCATCGCCCGGGCGTCGCGGTACAGCTCGCTGGCCTGGGTGCCGACGATCTCGTCAGTGAGGATGGCCGGAAACTTGCCAGCCAGTTCCCAGGCCTGGAAGAACGGCGTCCAGTCGATGTAATCGACCAGTTCCGACAGGGGATAGTCTTCGAACACATGCAGTCCGGGCTGGTTCGGAACCGGGGGCACATAACTGTCCCAGCCGCCCTGGAATTTCTGGCCGCGCGCGTGCTCCAGCGAGACCAGCCGCTTGGCATCGCCACGGTTGCGGTGACGGGCGCGGATCTCGGCGTAGTCGGCTTCATTGGCAGCAACGAAGCCCGCGCGCAGGTCGCGCGAGATCAGCGACTGGGCCACGCCCACCGCGCGCGAGGCATCCTTCACCCACACCGTAGGGGCATGGTAGTGCGGGTCGATCTTCAACGCCGTGTGCGCGCGCGAGGTGGTGGCACCGCCGATCAGCAATGGCAGGTCGAATCCCTGGCGCTGCATCTCGCGGGCGACATGGCTCATTTCCTCCAGTGACGGCGTGATCAGCCCGGACAGGCCGATCAGATCGGCCTTGTGCTCGCGGGCCGCATCGAGAATCTTCTGTGCCGGCACCATCACGCCCAGATCGACCACTTCGAAGTTGTTGCAGGCAAGGACCACGCCGACGATGTTCTTGCCGATGTCGTGCACATCGCCTTTCACGGTGGCCATGATGATGCGGCCGTTGCTCTTGGCGGTGTCACCGCTGCGGGCCTTCTCCGCCTCGATATAGGGCAGCAGGTAGGCCACCGCCTTTTTCATCACGCGGGCCGACTTCACCACCTGCGGCAGGAACATCTTGCCGGCACCGAACAGGTCGCCGACGACGTTCATGCCATCCATCAACGGCCCTTCGATCACGTCCAGTGGACGGCTGGAGGCCTGCCGTGCCAGCTCGGTGTCCTCTTCCACGAACGCATCCAGCCCGTGCACCAGGGCGTGGGCCAGGCGCTGCTCGACCGGCTTGGCGCGCCAGGCCATGTCTTCGCTTTTCACCTTGCCCTTGCTGCCCTTGTAGCGTTCGGCAATCTCCAGCAGGCGCTCGGTGGCGTCGGGGCGGCGGTTGAGGATCACGTCCTCCACGCGCTCGCGCAGGTCCGGCTCCAGTTCGTCATAGATCGGCATGGCACCGGCGTTGACGATGCCCATGTCCATGCCGGCGGCGATGGCGTGGTACAGGAAGACCGAATGGATCGCCTGGCGCACCGTTTCGTTGCCACGGAACGAGAACGACACGTTGGAAACGCCGCCGGAGACGTGGCAGTGCGGCAGAGTCTGCTTGATGATGCGCGTGGCTTCGATGAAGTCCACCGCGTAGTTGTCGTGCTCCTCGATGCCGGTGGCGACAGCGAAGATGTTCGGGTCGAAGATGATGTCCTGTGGCGGGAAGCCGATCTCATCGACCAGAATGCGGTAGGCGCGCGTACAGATCTCGACCTTGCGCGCACAGGTGTCGGCCTGGCCGCTTTCGTCGAACGCCATCACCACCGCTGCCGCGCCGTAACGCAGCACCTTGCGCGCGTGTTCGCGGAACAGGGCCTCGCCTTCCTTCAGCGAGATCGAATTGACCACGCTCTTGCCCTGCAGGCATTTCAGGCCGGCTTCGATCACGCTCCATTTGGACGAGTCGACCATCACCGGAATGCGGGCGATGTCGGGCTCGGACATGATCAGGTTGAGGTAGCGGGTCATCGCCGCCTCGGAGTCGATCAGGCCCTCGTCCATGTTGACGTCGAGGATCTGCGCGCCACTGGCCACTTGTTGCCGGGCCACGTCCACGGCCTCCTCGTAGCGGCCTTCCTTGATCAGCTTGCGGAACTGCGCGCTGCCGGTGACGTTGGTGCGCTCGCCGACGTTGACGAACAGCAGGTCCGGGGTGATGACCAGCGGTTCCAGGCCGGACAGGCGGGTGGGGCGGACAGGCGTCATGGCAGGCAGTGGCTCAGCAACGGCAGGGCGGGAAGTGCGGAACGGTGGCGGCGACGTTCATGCCGCCTGGTCCTGGCGGTCCGGCAGGGCACGCGGTGGCAGGCCGGCCACCGCCTGGGCGATGGCACGGATGTGGTCGGGGGTGGACCCGCAGCAGCCGCCGACCAGGTTGAGCAGGCCATCGCGGGCGAAACCGCGCAGGGTCGCCGCCATTTCTTCGGGGGTCTCGTCATACTCGCCGAAGGCATTGGGCAGGCCGGCATTGGGATGCGCGCTGACATGGCAGTCGGCAACCTGCGACAGCGTTTCGACATGCGGGCGCATCGCATCGGCACCCAGCGCGCAGTTCAGGCCGATCGACAGGGGCCGCGCGTGTGCCAGCGAGGCGTGGAAGGCTTCGGCGGTCTGGCCGGACAGGGTGCGGCCGGAGGCATCGGTGATCGTGCCGGAGATCATCACCGGCAGGCGCGCACCGCGCGCATCGAAGGCTTCCTCCACCGCATACAGCGCCGCCTTGGCGTTGAGCGTGTCGAAGATGGTTTCGACCATGAGGGTGTCCGCGCCGCCGTCGATCAGGCCATCGATGGCTTCGCGGTAGGTGTCGCGCAGCTCATCGAAACTGGTGTTGCGGAAGCCCGGATCGTTGACGTCGGGACTGATCGATGCGGTGCGGCTGGTGGGGCCAAGCACGCCGATCACGAAGCGCGGCTTGCCGGGCGTGGTGGCTTCAACGGCATCGCAGCAGGCGCGGGCCACGGCGGCGCCGGCCTTGTTCAGTTCGTACACCAGATGCTCGAGGTGGTAGTCGGCCTGGCTGACCGAGGTGGCGTTGAAGGTATTGGTTTCCACCAGGTCCGCGCCGGCTTCCAGGTAGGCGGTGTGGATGTCGGCGATGACCTGCGGCCGGGTGAGCAGCAACAGGTCGTTGTTGCCCTTCAGATCGTGGCCCTGCGGCGCGGCGTGGTCGCAGCCCGGCCCGTGCAGGTGATCGTAGCCATCGGCGAAACGCTCACCGCGGTAGTCGCCTTCCTGCAGGCCATGGCGCTGGATCATCGTGCCCATCGCTCCGTCGATGATCAGGATCCGCTCGCGCAGCGCGCCCAGCAGGGCATTGGCACGTTCGGGGTGCAACCAGGGCAGGACGGGCATGATGATTCCGGACTCAGGGCTTGTTGGCGATCAGCGAGATCACTTCGAAGTGCGGCGGCCGCTTCTCGCGGGTGACCGTCTCCAGGCTGGAAACCTGCAGGCCGGCCTTGTCGACGAACTTCTTCAGTTCCTTGTCGCTGAAACCCAGGTTGACGTGACCATAGGCTTCCACCGCTGCCTTGTGTTCGTGGCGCGCCAGGCTGCACAGCAGCAGGCGGCCGCCCGGGCGCAGCACGCGCGCGGCTTCGGTGACGGCCTGCGCCGGCTTGCTGGCGTAGGTCAGTGCGTGCATCAGCACCACCAGGTCGAAGCTGCGGTCCTTGAAGGGCAGGGCATGCATGTCACCCTCGCGCACTTCCACATTGGGCAGGCGGCGCAGGCGTTCACTGGCAGCGGCCACCACGCGCGCGCTGGTGTCGATGCAGATGTAGCGCTTGGCATGCGGTGCCACCAGTTCGGCCAGCACGCCGTCGCCGGACGCGATATCGAGCACGTCGCCGGTTTCCAGCAGGGGCAGGGCGGTACGCGCCAGCGCCTCCCAGGTGCGGCCCGGAGAATAGTGACGTTCCATGTCGCCGGCCACGCTGTCGGCCCAGTTCTGGTCCGCGGCGCGGCTGGCCAGCACGGCGGCGACCCGTTCAGCGTCCTGTCGCAGCAGTGGATCGTCGCTTCCGTTGCTCAAGGCATGCCACAATGCGCGCTGCGCCGGATCCAGCTGCGCTTCGTCGAAGCGGTAGTAGGCCGACACGCCGGCGCGACGGTCGCGGACCAGGCCCGCTTCCTTCAGGCGCGCCAGGTGAGTGGACACGCGCGGCTGGGCCAGCCGGGTGATCGCCGAAAGCTCGGCCACGGTCAGCTCTTCCTGCTCCAGCAGCGCCAGCAGGCGCACCCGCGTCGCATCGGCGAACACCTTCAGGCGGGTTGACCAGTCTTCCAGATCCATGAATATCTACCTATCGCGATATAGAGATATATTCGCTGGATCGGCCGCCGTGGTCAAGTCGGTGGCGTATGGAAACTCCCCGGGCCCCGGTACAATCGGCGCACCTGGGCGCGCGCTGCGCGCCCATAACCTCATGTACCCGGGAGGGTGTTGTGGATTTCAGCTTTACTGAAGAGCAGTTGATGCTGCAGGACGTGGCGCGGCGCATCGCGCAGGAGAAGATCGCCCCGAGCGCGGAGCATCATGACCGTACCGGCGAGTTCCCGCTGGAGAACATCCGCCTGCTGGGCGAGAACGGCCTGATGGGCATCGAGGTACCGACCGAATACGGCGGCGCCGGCATGGATCCGATCGCGTATGTGCTGGCGATGGTGGAGGTCGCCGCTGGCGACGCGGCCCATTCGACCATCATGTCGGTCAACAATTCGCTGTTCTGCAACGGCATCCTGACCCACGGCAGCGAGGAGCAGAAGCAGAAGTACGTGCGCGCCATCGCGGAGGGCGAGGCCATCGGTGCATTCGCCCTGACCGAGCCGCAGTCCGGTTCGGATGCGACCGCCATGCGTTGCCGCGCGGTCAAGCAGGCCGACGGCACCTACGTCATCAACGGCAAGAAGAGCTGGATCACCTCCGGCCCGGTGGCCCGGTACATCGTGTTGTTCGCGATGAGCGAGCCGGACAAGGGCGCGCGTGGCATCACGGCTTTCCTGGTCGACACCGAAAAGGCCGGCTTCGGCCGTGGCAAGACCGAGCCGAAGCTGGGCATCCGTGCCTCGGCGACCTGCGAGATCGAATTCAACGATTACGTCGCCCAGCCGGAAGAGGTGCTGGGCCAGGAGGGCGAGGGCTTCAAGATCGCCATGGGCGTGCTCGATGCCGGGCGCATCGGCATCGCATCGCAGGCCATCGGCATCGCCCGTGCCGCTTATGAAGCGACGCTGGAGTATGTGAAGGAGCGCAAGGCGTTTGGCGCGCCGATCGGTACTTTCCAGATGACCCAGGCCAAGATCGCCGACATGAAGTGCAAGCTGGACGCAGCCCTGCTGCTGACGCTGCGCGCGGCATGGGTGAAGGGCCAGGGCAAGCGTTTCAGCAATGAAGCGGCCATCGCCAAGCTGACGGCGTCGGAAGCGGCGATGTGGATCACCCACCAGGCCGTGCAGATCCATGGTGGCATGGGCTACTCCAAGGAAATGCCGCTGGAGCGCTACTTCCGCGATGCCAAGATCACCGAGATCTACGAGGGCACCTCGGAGATCCAGCGCCTGGTGATCGCCCGCAACGAGACCGGGCTGCGCTGAGTCGAAACGGCTGCGCCGCTGCAACAGCGGCGCAGCCGGTAGATCCATGCCCTGCATGGATGATGCGGACCATGGTCCGCACCACTTCAAAGCGCATGGCAAAAAGCCTTGGGTCACTCCGAGGCTCCTCATCGGCATGTACTTCCAGATCAATTGCCTTCGCAGGTTAGCGTCCGTCCATCCCAGCGGCAGTCCAGCCCGCCTGCGATGCCGCTGCCTTCGATGACCGTCACGCCGTAAAGGCCTGCGGTATCGATCCAGCGCTGCATCGCCTCCTTGTCCTTGAACTGATAGACACCAGCAAAGCCTTGTGCAGTATCCGGATTGCTGGCGGCGCCGTCGGGGATGCGGTTACCCTGTGCATCCCTGCTTCCGCCTTGCACGTATTTCGCTTCGTTAACGGAGTCGGCGCGGACGAGGAGGGTAGTCTTGGAACCATCCCGCCACGTGATGACGTAGATCGCTCCGTCGATGCCAAGCGCCTTGCTGACGAAGCTCAGGCCAATGGAAGAGAGAAACGTCGCCATGCTGTTCCAGACGGTCGAGTGGGTGGTGGCTCCGCTGAAGGCTTCACCGATCTGTGATTCAAGTCGGAACCGAGCGGTCGCCATCTGGGCGATATCGTGTGCGTTGTGGCCCTTGAATTCATCGGGAAAGGCGATGCCATTGGCCGCGCCGGGATCGTCAGGGTGGATGTCGAACTGCACTCCCCTCTGACCGGCGCGGATGCCACGCCGGTCAAGCATCCTCATGATGCGGTTGAACGACGCGACAATCGGATCCGGCACGGGTATCTGGACCGCCCGGTACCTGCGCAGCTCTCGGTCGTATTCCACCTCGTAGCCCTGAAGCTTGCGCTGGCTGAAATCTGCGACGATGGTGGGACCTGTGCCGGATGTAAGCGCGAGCGCACGGGGGTCCGTGCAGTTGTCACAGACCAGCACGCCTGCGGCATGTGTCAGCGGTGAGAAGAATGCGCTCAGCCCCAGCAGTGCAAGAAGTTGTACAGCGCTTGGAACAAACGAATTTGGCATGGGAACCTCCCTGATGTTTCTGCGGCAGAGACCCTTGGTTAAGGGGCTGTTCCTGTGGAGGTTGTGACGGATTGCGCGCTATTGGAATTGCTGATTGATGGCGCCAGCTGGTGACGCATATGGCCCGAAAACAGGGTGCGATCGCGATATCCATCGCCTGATCTGTAGATCCTCCCGCACACCTGTCTGTCAGTGGCGACAGTCGCAGGTGACGAATTCCGCTCCGAAATGAGTAGCCGGACATGGGATCGGCTCTCCAGAAAAGCCATAAACAAAAAAGGCCCCGGATCGCTCCGGGGCCTTTTCGTTGCAGCGCAGGGTGGATCAGCGATCCGGACGATGCGCTGCTTCGCCCTCACGCTGGCGGCTGAGGAATTCCTTCGACGGCTCGTCCAGCTTGTCGCCGAGCATGCGCCGCACGACCACGAAGAAGACCGGGATCATCAGCAGGCCGAGCAGGGTGGCGAACAGCATGCCGCCGATCACGCCGGTACCGATGGCGTGACGGGAGTTGGCGCCGGCGCCGCTGGAGATCGCCATCGGGATCACGCCCATGATGAACGCGAAGGACGTCATCAGGATCGGGCGGAAGCGCAGGCGTGCCGCCTCGATGGTGGCATCGCGCAGGTTCTTGCCCGCTGCACGCTGCTCCACCGCGAACTCCACGATCAGGATCGCATTCTTCGCCGCCAGGCCGATAACGGTGATGAGGCCGATCTTGAAGAACAGGTCGTTCGGCAGGCCACGCATCATCGACAGGCCGATGGCACCGAGCACGCCCAGTGGCACCACCAGCAGCACCGCTACCGGGATCGACCAGCTTTCATACAGCGCCGCCAGGCACAGGAACACCACCACGATGGACAGCACCAGCAGCAGCGTCGCTGCGTTGCCGGCCAGGATTTCCTGGTAGGACATGCCCGACCAGTCGTAGCCGAAGCCGGCCGGCAGGTCGTTGTTGACGATGCTCTCCATGGTCTGCATCGCCTCACCGGAGCTGGTGCCCGGCGCCTGCGAGCCGACGATGTTGATCGCCGAATAGCCGTTGTAGCGGCTCAGTGACGGCGATGCGGACACCCATTCGGACTTGACCACGGTGCTCAGCGGGATCATCGCGTTGGTGCCGTCGGCGTTGGTGGTCAGGCTGGAGGGGCTGTAGAAGCTCTTCAGCGACTCCTGGCCGGTGCGGTACGGGCCATCGGCCTGCATGGTCACGCGCTTGATGCGGCCTTCGTAGAAGAAGTCGTTGACGTACACCGGCGCCAGCATCAGCTGGATGGTGCTGTACACGTCCGACACCGACATGCCCATCGACTGCGCCTGCACGCGATCCACGTGCAGCTGCAGCTGCGGAGCGTTCTCCAGGCCGTTCGGACGCACGCCAACCAGTGCTTCAGGCTTCTGCGCCGCCTGGCCAAGCAGGATGTTGCGGGCCTGCGTCAGCTGCTCGTAGCCGGCACCACTGCGGTCCTGCAGCCACATGTCGAAGCCACCGAACTGGCCCAGGCCCTGCACTGTCGGCAGGTTGACCACGAAGATCTGCGCTTCCTTGATGCCGTAGAACGCGCCGTTCATGTTCTGGATGAACTCCGGCGCGGTGAACTCGCGTTCTTCCCACGGCTTCAGGCGGATGAAGCCCATGCCCACGTTCTCGCCGGAACCGACGAAGCTGAAGCCGGCCACCTGCAGCATGCCTTCAAAGCCATCCTGCTTTTCCAGAATGCCGCGCATCTGCGCGAACACCTCGTTGGTCTGGCCCTTGGTCGAGCCCGGGGGCAGCTGCACGATCGCCAGCGCATAGCCCTGGTCTTCTTCCGGCAGGAAGCTGCCCGGCATGCGCGTGAACAGGAAGCCGCACAGCGCGGTCAGTACCACGAACAGGATCATCCAGCGCGGGGCATGGCGCACCGCCGAGGTGATGTGGCCCACGTAGGTGTGGCTGATCTTGTCGTAGTACTTGTTGAAGGTGCGGTAGACGATGTTCGGGTTGTCGTTGTGCGTCGGCTTCAGGAAGGTCGCGCACAGCGCCGGGGTGAAGCCCAGCGCCAGGAAGGCCGAGAACGCCATCGAGATGGCGATGGTCAGCGCGAACTGCTTGTAGATTTCGCCGGCGGCACCGCCCTGCAGTGCGGACGGGATGAACACCGCTGCCAGCACGACGGTGATCGCCACCACCGCGCCGGTGATCTGGGTCATCGCCTTCTGCGTGGCCGGCTTCGGTGCCAGGCCTTCCTCGCTCATGATGCGTTCGACGTTCTCGATCACCACGATGGCGTCGTCGACCACGATGCCGATCGCCAGCACCATCGCGAACAGGGTCAGCTGGTTGATCGTGAATCCGATCATCCACATGCCCAGGAAGGTACCCAGCAGGGCGACCGGGATGACCAGGGTCGGGATCAGGGTGGCGCGGAAGTTCTGCAGGAAGATCAGCATCACCAGGAACACCAGCAGCACCGCTTCGAACAGCGTCTTGACCACTTCCTGGATCGAGATCTTGACGAAGGTCGTGCTGTCGTACGGCGAGAACCAGGTCACGCCGGCCGGGAAGCTGGGCTGCAGTTCGTCCATCTTGGCACGCACCGCATCGGCCACGTTCAGGGCGTTGGCGCCCGGCAGCAGCTGGATGGCGAAGGCACCGGTCGGCTTGCCGTTGTACTGGGTGTCGAAGCCGTAGTTGTTGGCACCGAAGGCGACGCGTGCGATGTCCTTGAGCAGCACGCGCGAGCCATCGGCATTGGCGCGCAGGATGATGTTCTCGAACTCCTGCGGCGAGCTGAAACGTCCTTCAGCCGATACGGTGGCGGTGAAGTGCTGGCCTTCCGGCGACGGGTCCGAGCCCAGTGCACCGGCGGCGAACTGCACGTTCTGGGCACGCACGGCAGCCAGGACCTGGCTGGCCGAGAGACCATAACCCTGCATCTTCTCCGGGTTCAGCCAGATGTTCATGGCGTACTCGGAACCGAACTGCTGGGTGCTGCCGACGCCGGGAATGCGCGAGACCTGGTCGAGCACGCGCGAACCGACGATGTCGTTCAGCGCGTCACGGTTGATCGCCGCCGTATCCGACTGCAGGGCCACCACCATCAGGAAGCCGGCATTGGCCTTGGCCACCACCACGCCCTGCTGGGTCACCTCCGACGGCAGTCGTGGCGTCGCCAGCGACACCTTGTTCTGCACCTGCACCTGGGCGATGTCCGGATCGGTACCGGTCTCGAAGGTGAGGGTGATCTGCGCGCGGCCATTGGACGAGGACGAAGAGCTGAAGTACAGCAGGTGATCGATACCGGTCAGCTGCTGCTCGATCACCTGGGTGACCGATTTTTCGGTGGTGTCCGCGCTGGCGCCCGGATAGGTGGCCGAGACGGTCACCTGTGGCGGAGCGATGTTGGGATAGGACTCCACGCCCAGGTTGAGGATCGCGATCACGCCGCTGAGCGAGATCAGGATCGCTACCACCCAGGCGAAGACTGGATGTTCGATGAAAAATTTAGGCATGACGGAAGGTTCCCGTTACTGCTTGTTCGAGTCGGTGGCGGCCGGCGCGGCCTTGTCGGCTGCGTCGGTCTGGGCCGGAGCCTTGTCGGCGGCAGCGGCGGGTGCGGCCGGGCCGGCACCGCCGGCCGCGGGCTTGCCGGCGGCGTCCTGCCCCGGGGTCCAGGGCTTGGCGACGGCCGGGCTGCCTTCCTTGACCTTCTGCACGCCGGCCACGATCACCTTGTCGCCGGCGGCCAGGCCATCGCTGACCAGCCAGTTGCCGCCCTGTGCGCCTTCGGTCTTGACGTTCTTGCGCGCCACCTTGCCATCGGCACCGACCACCATCACGTAGCCGCCCGTGGTGTCGCGCAGCAGCGCCTGCTGCGGCACCAGGTAGGCATTGTTGCGCTCGCCGAGGTTGGCCTGGAAGCTGACGAAGGCTCCCGGCAGCAGGATCTGCTGCGGATTGGGCAGCAGCGCACGCAGCGACACCGCGCCGGTGGCCGGGTCGACCGTAGTCGAGGAGAAGTCGAGGGTTCCCGGCTCGCTGTAGGTGCTGCCATCGGCCAGCTTCACGTTGACGGTGGCCTTGCCGTCGCCGGCCAGGGCCAGGGCGCCCTTGGCCTGCTGCGCGCGCAGCTGGGTCAGCTCGTCCACGCTGAGCGAGAAGTTGACGTACAGCGGATCGAGCTGGTCAACGGTGGTCAGCAGGGTCACGTCGCCCTGGCCGACCAGTGCGCCCTCGGTCACCTGCTGCTTGTTGGCCACGCCGCTGATCGGCGCGGTCACTTCGGCGTAGCCCAGGTTGATCCGCGAGGAGGTCACCGCCGCTTCGGCCTGCTTGACCGCGGCCAGCGCAGTGCGCTCGGCCGATTCGGCGTTGTCCAGGTCGGACTTGGAGACGAACTGCTGCGGTGCCAGCGAGCGGGCACGATCGGCCGCCACCTTGGCGTTGGCGTAGGTGGCGCGCGCCGACGCCAGCTGGGCCTCGGACGCGTTCAGCGAGGCGCGCAGCGGTGCCGGGTCGATCAGGAACAGGGTCTGCCCCTGCTTGACCTGGGAGCCTTCCTGGTAGACGCGCTTGAGCAGCACGCCCGGCACGCGTGCGCGGACATCGGCACTGCGGAACGGCGACAGGCGGCCGACCAGCTCGCGCTGCAGCGGCAGGGTCTGCGGCTTCGCATCGATCACGCCCACCTCCGGCGGCGGGGGTGTCTGCTGTTCCGGTTTCTTGCAGGCAGCCAGCGCGACAGCAACGGCGCACGTCAAGGCAAGGGTGCGGAGTGGGGCGGTCATCAGGAGGAACTCCGGGGTTGGTTTGTAGACGGGGCCGGCGACGGTTGCGGCGCAAACGCGCGCAGGAAGCTGTCGACGGAGAACTCTGCCCAGCGCCGACGCAGGAGCGCGTCATCACGATGGGGGGTATGGAAGCGCTGTTTGTCGAAATCCTGACCGGCGATCATGCTCAGCAGCAGTTCGGCCATGAAGTGCGGGTCGTCATGCCGGAGCAGGCCACGCCTGCAAACGGTTTCAATCCATTCAGAAAGATGAAGTGTCAGCGCGCCAGCACCATGCCGGTACAGCGCCCGGGCCTCTTCGGGGAACTGGGCGGCATCTGCAGCGATCAGCCGGCAGGCCTGGCCGACATGCGGTTGGTTGAAATGCTCCAGGAAGTCGATGGCGAACTGCAACAGGCTGGCACGCAGGTCGTCACTGCGGAGTGCACGCAGCATTGCCCCCGTCGCGTGTCCCACATGCCGCTGCATCACCCGCCGCAGCAGTTCCTGCTTGCTGCCATAGCGCGAGTACAGGGTCTGCTTGGAGCAGCCGGCCTGCTGGGCCACCGCATCCATGCTCATCTGCATGCCCTGCCGGGCCAGCAGTTCGCGCACGGCATCGAACACGCGCTCATCGCGCGCATCGAGGGCAACGGGGAAGTAGGCCGGGTTCACGCGGTGGACTATACCGTCCAGTTCAGGATTGTGGAATCGAAACGACGTTCCCGCGTGTGTCTTCCGGTAACACGCTTTGCCGATCCTGTCGGCAAGGCGGCCGCCCCCCGTTCGCTCCGTACCTGGGCGAACTGAATAGGCGTCTAAACCGCAGCAAACCCGAATCTGCTTATTCCGTCCTGCAGCAAGGCCTTTTCGCGCGGGAGGGCTACAATTTCATTTTCCCAACTGAGCAAGCGCATCGCTCTGCCATGAAACCGCAAAAAACCGCAGCCAAGACCGTGAAAAACAAGACCAAACCAGCTGAGTCGGAGGTCGCAGTGACCGCTGGTTTCTCCCTGGAGCCGGTATACACGGCCTTGCGCAAGCGTTACCCGGCGGCCGCCCAGGCCGAAGCAGTGGCGTTTGCCGCTGACTTCTACAAGCGCATGGAGGCGGACGAGTTCCCGCACCACAGCGCTGAAGAGTGGGCCGCGCTCGCGGCCGAGACGCTGGAGTTCGCCCGTGCCCGCAAGGCCGGCAAGGCCAACGTGCGCGTGTTCAATCCGACGGTGAAGGCGAACGGTTGGGAATCGCCGCACACCGTGCTGCAGATCATCAACGACGACATGCCTTTCCTGGTCGACACCGTGACCATGTCACTGGCCGAACAGGGCGTGGGCGTGCACGTGCTCGGCCACCCGGTGCTGCGCTTCACCCGCGACAAGGCCGGCAAGCTGGTCAAGGTCGGCGAGGGCGAGGCCGAATCGGTGATGCTGCTGGAGATCGACCGCCAGCCGGCCGATGCCATGGCCGCCATCGAGCAGGCCATCGGCAAGGCGCTGGACGAAGTGCGGGCGATCGTGCGCGACTGGCAGCCGATGAAGGACAAGGCACTGGCACTGGCCGACGATCTGGGCAGCCGTGCGCTGCCGGTCGACGATGCCTCGCGCAGCGAAGCGCAGGAGTTCCTGCGCTGGGCCGCCGACAACCACTTCACCTTCTTCGGCTACCGCGAGTACCGCGTCGAGAAGCAGGGCAAGGAAGACGTGCTGGCGCCGCTGAACGAGACCGGCCTGGGCCTGATGCGCGGCAAGGACAAGTCCGCCGCACGCCCGGTCAAGACGCTCGCCGCCCAGGGCCTCAACGCCACGTCGGGGCTGAAGGACGCGCTGATCCTGACCAAGACCAATGCGCGCTCCCGCGTGCACCGCGCCGGCTACATGGACTACATCGGCGTGCTGGAATTCGACGCCAAGGGCAGGATCATCGGCGAGCAGCGCTTCCTCGGCCTGTTCACTTCCAGTGCCTACAACCGCCGCCCGTGGGAAATCCCGCTGGTGCGCCAGCGCCACGAGTACGTGATGAAGCAGTCCGGCCTGGCCGCGTCCAGCCACAGCGGCAAGGCCCTGCGCCACATCCTGGAGACCCTGCCGCGCGAAGAACTGTTCCAGTCCAGCGAGGACGAACTGTTCCGCACCGCGATGGGCGTGCTGGGCCTGCAGGAGCGCGTGCGCAGCCGCCTGTTCCTGCGCCGTGACAAGTACAGCCGATTCATCTCCGCGCTGGTCTACCTGCCGCGCGAGCGCTTCAACACCGACGTGCGCCTGCGCATCGAGGCGATGCTGAAGGAAGCGCTGCATGGCGAGTACGTCGACAGTTCGGTGGTGCTGGGTGAATCGCCGCTGGCGCAGGTGCATCTGATCGTGCGCCCGAAGCCGGGCGAGATGCTTGACGTGGATACCGCCGAACTGGAGCGCAAGCTCGCCCAGGTGCTGCGCAACTGGCAGGACGACCTGCGTGAAGCGCTGGTGGCCCGTCATGGCGAAAGCGAAGGCCTGCGCATCGCGGCCCGCATCGGCAAGGCACTGCCGGCCGGCTACATCGAAGACAACAGCACCGCAGTTGCCGCCAACGACGTCAGCCAGCTCGACGCGCTGACCGGTCCGGACGATCTGCGCCTGAGCCTGCAGGCGGTGCCGCGCGAAAGCGGCGATGGCCTGCGCCTGAAGCTGTACCGCCAGCTGGACGACATTCCGCTGTCCGACGCGCTGCCGATGATGGAGAACATGGGCCTGCGCGTGATCGCCGAGCGCCCGTACCGCCTGTCGGTCGACAACGCTCCGGTATACGTGCAGGACTTCGAGGTCGAATCGACGGCCGGTGCGATCAATGCCGCCAGCGTCGACGAAGCATTCGGCGAAACCTTTGCCCGCGTCTGGCACGGTGATGCCGAGAACGATGGCTTCAACCGCCTGGTGCTGGCCGCCGGCCTGCACTGGCGCCAGGTCGCCATGCTGCGCGGCTACTGCAAGTATCTGCTGCAGACCGGCGTGCCGTTCTCGCAGGCGTACGTGGAAGGCACGTTCGCCCGCTATCCGCTGCTGGCGCGCCTGCTGGTCGAACTGTTCGAAGCGCGCTTCGATCCGGCCACTGGCCACGAGAGCAAGGACGACATCGCGGCCGGCCAGGCGCAGCTGAAGGCCCACTTCGATGTGCTGGCCGCCGGCGACGAGGCCACCCTGAAGGTGCTCAAGACTGTGGTCGATGCCCGCAAGGGTGACCGCGACGCGCAGATGCAGGCCGCGCGCGATGCGCTGCTGAAGCTGATGGACCGCGTGTCGAGCCTGGACGAAGACCGCATCCTGCGTTCGTTCATGGGCGTGATCGATGCCACCCTGCGTACCAGCTACTACCAGACCGACGCCAATGGCCAGCACGGCCATGTGATCAGCTTCAAGTTCGACTCGGCGCTGGTGCCGGACCTGCCGAAGCCGCGTCCGTACCGCGAGATCTTCGTCTACGGTCCGCGCGTGGAAGGTACCCACCTGCGCTTCGGCGCGGTGGCCCGTGGCGGCCTGCGCTGGTCGGACCGTCGCGAAGACTTCCGTACCGAAGTGCTGGGTCTGGTCAAGGCGCAGATGGTCAAGAACACCGTCATCGTGCCGGTCGGTGCGAAGGGCGGCTTCTTCGCCAAGACCCCGCCGGTGAACGGCGACCGCGACGCGATCTTCGCCAACGGCGTGGCCTGCTACAAGCTGTTCATCCAGGGCCTGCTGGACATCACCGACAACATCGTCAACAACAAGATCGTGCCGCCGGTGGATGTCGTGCGGCACGACATGGACGATCCGTACCTGGTGGTGGCCGCCGACAAGGGCACGGCGACCTTCTCCGATATCGCCAACGGCCTGGCCATCGCGCACGGCTTCTGGATGGGCGATGCGTTCGCCTCCGGTGGTTCGGTGGGGTACGACCACAAGGGCATGGGCATCACCGCGCGCGGTGCATGGGAGTCGGTCAAGCGCCACTTCCGTGCGCTCGGCCGTGACAGCCAGAGCCAGGACTTCACCGCGGTCGGCGTCGGCGACATGTCCGGCGATGTGTTCGGCAACGGCATGCTGCTGTCGCGCCACATCCGTCTCGTCGCGGCATTCGACCACCGCCATATCTTCCTTGACCCGAACCCGGACGCGGCGACCTCGTTCGTCGAGCGCGAGCGCATGTTCACCGTGCCGCGTTCGAGCTGGGCAGACTACGACGCCAAGCTGATCAGCAAGGGCGGCGGCGTGTACCCGCGCAGCCTGAAGTCGATCGAGATCACCCCCCAGGTGCGTGAAGCGCTGGGCCTGGACGAGAACGTCAAGGCGCTGTCGCCGAACGACCTGATGAGCGCGATCCTGAAGGCACCGGTGGACCTGCTGTGGAACGGCGGCATCGGCACCTACGTGAAGGCCGCCAGCGAGCAGCACAGCGATGTCGGCGACCGTGCCAACAACGCACTGCGCGTGAACGGTGGCGAGCTGCGCTGCAAGGTGGTGGGCGAGGGCGGCAACCTCGGCATGACCCAGCTGGGCCGTATCGAGGCCGCGCAGGCCGGCGTGCTGCTCAACACGGACTTCATCGACAACTCGGCCGGCGTGGATACGTCGGACCATGAAGTCAACATCAAGATCCTGCTCAATGATGTGGTGCGGGCGAAGAAGCTGACGGTCGACCAGCGCAACAAGCTGCTGGCCTCGATGACCGATGAAGTCGCCGACCTGGTGCTCAACGACAACTATCGCCAGAACCAGGCGCTGAGCCTCATGGAGCGGATGGCGGTCAAGCGCCTGGGTTCCAAGCAGCACTTCATCCGCACCCTGGAACAGCAGGGGCTGCTGGACCGGCAGATCGAGTTCCTGCCGTCCGATGCCGAGCTGTCCCAGCGCAAGGCGCGCGGCCAGGGCCTGACCCGTCCGGAGCTGTCGGTGCTGCTGTCCTACTCCAAGCTGGTGGCGTTCAACCAGCTGCTGGAGTCGGATATTCCGGAAGATCCGTACCTCTCCAAGGAGCTGCTGCGCTACTTCCCCACGCCGCTGCAGAAGAAGTACGCCGATGCGATGGAGCGTCACCGCCTGAAGCGCGAGATCATCGCCACGGCGGTGACCAACCAGACCATCAACCGCATGGGCGCAACGTTCCTGATGCGCATGCAGGAAGACACCGGCCGTTCCATCGCCGAGGTCGCCAAGGCCTACACCATCAGCCGCGAGACGCTGGATGCGCGCGCGCTGTGGGCGCAGATCGACGCCCTCGACGGCAAGGTGCCGGAGTCGGTGCAGATCGACGCGCTGGAGGTGATCTGGAAGCTGCAGCGTTCGTTCGTGCGCTGGCTGCTGTCGCGTCCGGGTGCGATGCCGGGCATCACTGAAGCGGTCAACCGCTATCAGGGCCCGTTCAACGACATCCGTGTCGCGTCGGGTGTGCTGCCGGACTCGCAGCGTCCGACCTACGAGGCGCTGGTGGCCGAGTGGAAGGAGAAGGGCCTGCCGTCCGCGCTGGCACAGCAGCTGTCCGAGCTGCACTTCCTGGAACCGGCGTTCGACATCATCGAACTGGCCCGTACCCGCAAGCTGAAGCCGGTGGACGTGTCCAAGGTGCACTTCCGCCTGGGCGATGCCCTGCAGCTGCCGTGGCTGTTCGAGCAGGTCGATGCACTGGAAGTCAACGGCCGTTGGCATGCGGTGGCACGCGGCGTGCTGCGCGACGAGCTGGCCGCCAACCATCGCAACCTGGCCGGTCAGGTGCTCGCCACCAAGGGCGGCAGTGCCGAGGCCAAGGTGGCTGCATGGATGGGCCGCGATGACAACAGCCTGCGCTTCACCTTGGCAATGCTGGCGGAACTGGCCGAGCAGAAGACCCTGGACTACCCGACCGTCTCGGTCGCGGTCCAGCGCCTGGGCCAGCTGGCCGCACACGGTGCGTGACTGATGTAGTGCCGGGCCACGCCCGGCCTGCGTGAAACGGAGCGGCCCCGCGAAAGCGGGGCCGTTCTGTTTCTGGCCACGGAGGATTCGCGGGGGCGCGGGCGCGGGGGGCCGGGGGCGGGCGGGGGGGGGGGGGGGGGGGGGGGGCGGCGGGCGGGGGGCGGGGGGGGTCGGTGTGGGGCCCCCCCCCCCCCCGCCCCCCCCCCCGCGCGCCGGGGGGGGGGTCTCCGGGGCGGCGCCCGCCCCCCCCCCCCCCGCGAGCGTAGCGGCGCTCGGTTATGCTCTCCCTCACGCCTTCCCCCCGGATCCACCGATGAGCGACACCCCCCGCATCGCTTTCCTGGCAAGCACCACCGAAGCTGCGCAGATGGCCCGCGCGGCCATGGTCGCGCGCTTTGGCGACCATGCCCCCGAGCAGGCCGACGTGCTCTGCCCGCTGGGCGGTGATGGCTTCATGCTGCAGACGCTGCATCGTCACGGCCACCTGGGAAAACCGGTGTTCGGCATGAAGCTGGGCACCGTAGGTTTCCTGATGAACCAGTACCGGGGCGACGACGACGTCAATGCACGCATCGCCCGCGCGGAACCGGCCAACCTGCGTCCGCTGGAGATGGTGGCGCTGACCGAATCGGGCACCAGCACCGGTTCGCTGGCGTACAACGACGTGTCCCTGCTGCGGCAGACCCGCCAGGCTGCGCACATCGGCATCGACCTCAATGGGCAGGAGCGGGTGGCCGAACTGATTGGCGACGGCGTGCTGGTTGCCACACCCGCAGGCAGCACCGCCTACAACTACTCGGCCCACGGACCCGTGCTGCCCTTGGGCTCGCACACCATCGCGCTGACGCCATTGGCACCGTATCGCCCGCGACGTTGGCGTGGTGCCATTCTCAAGGCGGATACGGAGGTGCGCTTCCGCGTGCTGGACCCCTACAAGCGACCGGTCAGCGTGACCGCCGATTCGCACGAGACGCGCGACGTGGTCGAGGTGACCATCCGCGAGTCGCGCGACCGCCGGGTGACATTGCTGTTCGACCCGGAACACAATCTGGAAGACCGGATCCTGAGCGAACAGTTCGTTTTTTGAGGACAATAGGTTGCCGGTCGCGTCGACCGCCAGAAGGACCCCCACCGATGGGTGACAACTCCCCCCGTTTGCTGACCGTCGCGGTGACCTCGCGCGCCCTGTTCGATCTCGAGGAAAGCCACGCGCTGTTCGAGACCGATGGCGTGGCGGCCTATGCGGAGTACCAGCGCCAGCACGAGGACGACATCCTCGGTCCCGGCGTGGCCTTCCCGGTGGTGCGCAAACTGTTGGCGCTGAACCAGGGCGCCAGCCCGGAGAACCCGCGCGTCGAGGTGATCCTGCTGTCGCGCAATTCGGCCGATACCGGCCTGCGCATCTTCAATTCGATCCAGCACTACGGCCTGGGCATCATCCGTGCCACCTTCACCGCCGGTGAGCCGACCTGGCCCTACGTGAAACCGTTCGGCACCGATCTGTTCCTGTCGGCCAATCCGGAGTCGGTCCGCAGTGCGCTGCGCCACGGAATCGCCGCTGCGACGATCCTGCCCAAGCCACCCGGCGAGACCGCTGCGGCCGCCGCGGACCAGATCGACACCGGCCGACCGTCCGGCCAGCTGCGCATTGCCTTTGACGGTGATGCGGTGATCTTCGGTGATGAAAGCGAGCGCATCTCGCGTGAACAGGGGGTCGAGGCATTCGGCCGCCACGAGCGCGAACGTGCGCGCGAACCGCTCAGCGGTGGCCCGTTCCGCGGCTTCCTGTCCGCGCTGCACACGCTGCAGGAGGTGTTCCCGGCCGGTGACAGTGCGCCGATCCGCACGGCGCTGGTCACCGCCCGTTCTGCGCCCGCGCACGAGCGGGTGATCCGCACGCTGCGCGAATGGGGCGTGCGCCTGGACGAGGCGCTGTTCCTGGGCGGCCGCCACAAGGGGCCGTTCCTGCAGGCCTTCGGTGCCGACATCTTCTTCGATGATTCGCAGCACAACATCGACAGCGCCCGCGAACACGTTGCCGCGGGCCATGTGCCGCACGGTGTCGCCAACGAGGGATGACGCGGTAGCGCCGGGCCACGCCCGGCGTTCTGCATCATGGGGTGCCGGCCATTCCCAACTGCAGGTCAACCACTTTCCAGCGCAGCCCCTGCGGTTCCAGCACGACCTTCAACGGTGGTTGGCCCGGGCCGCGATCAACGTCGACGACGAAGCGGTCGAACGCTTCGAAACGGTGGCGGGCGTTCTTCAAAGGCCGTGCCGGTTCGGTCGCCGCGAAGGCATTTCCGCCCTGCAGCTCGTTGCGCCCACGCTTCCACAGCACATGGCCCTGCAGCATCGCACCGATACCGGTCGGGGTCATCAGGGTGTCCACCGCTGCGCCGCCAAGCTGGTCGCCCAGGCCATAGAGCAGGGCGCCGAACGGACTGCTGGCCACATCGGGGCCGGCCTGGCGCACGAGGTAATCATTGAGTTGCGCACGCAGGCTGACGCGCACGCGCGGAAAGTCGACGTAGCGTTCCAGTGCGGCGGTATCGCGCTGTTCGATGGCCTTGGACAGACCCTGTATGGTCAGGTAGGGGCCGCCGAACCACACGCCGGCCAGTGCAATCACCAACAGGACCACGATCGCAGTGAGCTTCTTCATGCCGCCAGACTGCCGCAAGTGCGGCCGGGCGGGGTGAAGACTCAATGACTGGGCGAACCGCTGCCGTCGCCATAGGCCGCGACCAGGCGTTGCCGGTCGGCGGGGCGCAGTGCTTCGGGTCGCGTGGCCAGCACCTCCTCCAGACTGCCGACGCGGGTAGTGCCCAGGATGCCGGCGGCCACGCCGGGGTGGCCCAGAACGTAGGCAAACGCAGTCTGGGCCGGACGCTGGCTGTCGATCGCCGCAATGGCCCGGCGCATCGCACGTGCGCTGCGCATCAGACGGCGGCTGCTGGGCTTGAGCCAGGCGCGCGCCAGGTACCAGGCATCGGCCAATCTCGGCCGGCGAGGCTGGCTGGGCAGCAGGTGGCCCTGTGCGAGCACGGTGCCTGCCAGTACGCCGATTCCGGCCGCATGCAGCTGGTCGATCAGCGGCGCACGATCCTGCTGCAGCGCGTTGTAGTCCAGCAGGACCACGTCGAATGCCTGTGGATGCGCAAGCATCCAATACAGCGTCGAGGCTGAGTGGGTGTTGATGCCGGTGGCGCGGATCAGGCCACGTTCGCGCAGGCGCTGCAGCGCATCGAGCAGATCGTCGTTGATGTCGTGCGCGGTGGCGCCATGCAGCTGGTAGATGTCCAGGTAATCCAGGTCAAGGTTGCGCAGTGAGGCTTCGCAGCTGGCGGTGATGGCCGCAGGCGAGAAATCGCGCTGTTCTGCGCCACTGATGCCGGCCTGTCCGGTCAGTGTGCCGCCCTTGCTGGAGATGACCAGTGACTCACGCGGGTAGCGGGCCAGCAGCGGTCGCAGGATGCGGCCCAGGCGCGGTTCGGCGTGGAAGCCGGAGTAGTTGTGGCCGGTGTCGAACAGGTTCACGCCCTGGGCCAGCGCGTGCTCGACGATCGCTGCGGCGGCATGCTCGGCAAAGCGGCGATGGCCCCAGAAGCCCGAGCAGCCCAGCCCGACCGGCGATACGGACAGGCCGGTGCGGCCGAGCGGGCGGCGTTGCCGGGCCAGTGGCATCAGAACTCCAGATCCAGTGCTGCGCACAGATAGTCGACGAAGGGGCCGAGCGCGGCCAGGTCCTTGCCGAGCGTGGACAGCAGGCGCGGCCCGGTCATCGTCTCATCGTCCAGCGAGCGCCACATCACCCAGTTGCGATGCTTGAGATCGTCGATGAACTCGAAATCGGCGGGGAAGCCACGCGGCGGCCTGACCAGCTTCTCGCTCTGCTCGAAATCGAAACGCCGGCGCAGGGCGGGTGCATGCGCTGCGGCCTTCCAGCTGCCGGGGTTGTCCAGGATGAAATGGCGCACGCGGCGCTGGGTGTCCGGTTCGGGGTGCCACAGGCCGGCACCGACGAAGCTCTCGCCCGGCTGCAGATGCACGTAGAACGACGGAGCGGCCACTTCGCGGCGGCGTTCATGGAACAGGCGTGCGCCCTGCCAGGTCTTGTACGGCGATTTGTCGTTTGAAAAGCGCGCATCGCGATGGATGCGGAACAGCGAACCACCGACGCCACGGGTATCGGCACGGAAATGCGCGCTGACCTCGGCCAGCGCGGGCTGCAGGTCGCCCAGCAGGCGCAGGAACGGCTGCCGTACATGGTCTTCGTACTGCTGGCGATGGTCGTTGAACCAGGCCTTTTCATTGTGCCGCGCAAGGCTGCGCAGGAACCTGAAACTGGCGTCGCTGAAATAGGTGCTCACAAGCTCTCCTGCAGATGCTGGCCCCAGTCGCGCAGCGATTGCAGCAGGGCCAGGCGGCGATCGTCGTCCGGCGCCTCGGCGGCCAGTGCATCGAGCTGCTGCTGGTACTGGGGCAGGTTGAGTTCGCCCAGGCGGCCGTCACCGAGCAGGCGCTGGCGGCGGTAGTCCTGCCAGCGCTGGCGCTCGGCCGGTGCCAGGGTGTCGGGATGGTTGCGGGCGCGATAGCGGAACAGCAGTTCGGGCAGGCGCGGATCGCGGAAGCGGCCTTCCAGCGCAGCCAGCTCTGCGGGCGGCGTGGTCCGCGCCAGGGCCAGCAGTGGCTTGTCGCCATTGCCGAGGAAGCCGTCGTACAGCGAAGCATCGACGTCGGCCACGACGGCGTCCCGTGGTTGGTTGTACACCTGCCGTGCCTTCTCGGCCAGTTGCGGCGCGAATGCACGCAGCCGCTCGACCTTGGCTTCGATGGCGGCGACATCCAGGCCCAGGCGGGCGTGATCGTCGGGCCGCAGGTGGTTCCAGGCGACCAGCGCCGGGACCTTGTTCAGATGTACTTCCTTCAGCGGCACCCGGGCGACGCCTTCGGGCAGTTCGCTGGCGCGCAGGTAGAGCCGCTCGGCGATCGTCTCGGCTGGCAGCTGCAGCAGGTCGTCGATGTCACCTTCCAGATCGAACACGATCACCCGGTTGTTGATCGTCGGGTGCACCGCCAGCGGCAGCACCGGAGCCGCGCACAGCCGGCTGGCCGGGTATCGCATGGAAATGTGCAGCACCGGCTTCAGCGCGCCCACGTCCAGCAGGCTGCCGACGAAACGCTTATCGCGCAGTTTCAACGCGTACTCCCACAACCGCGGCTGCGACTGCTTGAACAGGCGGGCCATGCCGATCGTGGCGCGCACGTCCGACAGCGCCTCGTGCGCATCGCCATCGCGCACATTGTTGGCTTCGGCCAGGTGCTCGAGCTTGAACGACGTGGCGCCGTCCTCGCGCAGTGGCCAGTGGATGCCTTCGGGACGCAGGGCGCGCATCAGCCGCAGCATGTCCAGCAGGTCCCAGCGCGAGTTGCCGTTGCGCCACTCGCGCTCGTAGGGGTCATGGAAGTTGCGGAACAGACCGTAGCGGATGAATTCGTCGTCGAAGCGCAGGGTGTTGTAGCCCAGGGCACAGGTACCCGGGCGCGACAGCTGTTCGTTGATGCGATCGAACGCTTCGGCTTCGCTGATGCCTTCAGCCAGTGCCCGTTGCGGCGTGATGCCGGTGACCAGGGTGGCCATCGGCGAGGGCAGCAGATCGTCGGCGGGGCGCACGAAGAAACTCACCGGCGTGTCGATCTCGTTCAGATCGGCATCGGTGCGGATCGCCGCGAACTGCGAGATGCGCGTTCGCCGTGGGTCCTGTCCGAAGGTTTCCAGGTCGTAGAACAGGAAGCTGTCAGCCATCAGTGTGCGCCCTCCAGGACCGGCAGCCGGGCATGGATCTGAGCCTCCAGAGCCGCCCAGTCGATGTTCTCCAGCGACGTATGGCCGATCGTGGCGGCCACCAGCATGTCGCGCTGGATGTCGGTCCGGCGCAGTGCCTCGGCGTAGGGCGTGTGCAGGAACGTGACCATGGTGTAGTGCGGTACGAAGCGGGTCGGCCAGCGATGCTGAAGCGCCTGCTCCAGCTCGCGCTGCAGCAGGAAGGCCGGGTCGGCGACGCGATCACGCATCTCCAGGTAGTTCTCCAGGGCCATCTGCTGGATCGCATGCGCGTTCGGCTTGCGTTCTTTCTCGAAGGCGGCGAACGCGCTCTGCAGGTCGTCGGCTTCCATCAGCTGGCGGGCCAGTGCCACGCAGTCCTCGAACGCGCAGTTCATGCCCTGCCCGTGGAAGGGCACCATTGCATGCGCGGCATCACCGATCAGCACGGCCTGGCCCTGCTGGTGCCAGCGCTCCAGCGTCAGCGTGCCGAGCAGGCCGGGCGGATGCTGCTCCCAGTCCGTGCGCAGGTCGGGGATCAGCGGCAACGCATCGGCGAACTCGCGCGCGAACAGGGCTTCGGCCTGGGCGCCGGTATTGACGGTGGCGAAACTGGGCTCGCCCTGGTTGGGCAGGAACAGGGTGACCGTGAACGTGCCTTCGTGATTGGGCAGGGCGATGCACATGAAGTGGCCCCGTGGCCAGATGTGCAATGCGTTGCGTTCGATGCGGAAGCCACCATCACGGTCCGGTGGAATCTCCAGTTCCTTGTAGGAGTGATCGAGGAAGGCGATGTCCTCGCCCAGCGGCGCGCGCCGGTTCATCGCCGCGCGCAGCGCCGAGCCGGCGCCGTCAGCGCCGATCAGGCTGTCGAAGTGGATGTCGTGCGGGCTGTCGTCGCGATCGTCGATGAAGCGCGCATGGCCGGCATCGAAATCGACGGTATGCAGCCGGCGGTGGAAATGTACGGTGGCACCTGCCTGCTCGGCCAGTGTCAGCAGCGTGGTGTTCAGGTCCCTGCGATGGATCGACCAGATCACTTCGCTGTCGTCGCGGCCATAGCGCTGCAGCTGCGCGGCGCCTTCGCGCGGATGCACCATGCGTCCACGCATCATCACCGCGCGGGCCATCACCTCGTCCTCCACGCCGGCCTGCCGCAGCGCGTTGCGCCCGCGCTCGGCCAGCGCCAGGTTGATCGAGCGGCCGCTTTCGTAGTCGGCCACGCGTGGGTCGCCACGGCGTTCGTACAGAGTGATCCGCCAGCCCTGCCGCGACAGCAGGATGGCGAGCAGGGATCCGGCCAGGCCGGCACCAATGATGCTCAACGAGCGGGAGGCATGTGCGATCAACGAACTGTCCAGCAGGAGGGGAGGTGCCGGCTCAGAGGCCGGCCCAGGCTTCCACTTCCTCGACGAAATGGTGGACGTCCAGGTAGCGGTTGTAGAGCGGGGTGGGGGAGATGCGGATCACATCCGGCTCGCGCCAGTCGCCGAGCACGCCGACCGAGCGCAGGTGCTCGAACAGTGCGCGGCCACGCTCGCGGCCGGCGATCACCCGCAGCGAGAGCTGGCAGCCGCGCCGGTCCGGCTCGGCCGGGGTGACGATGTCGAGCACGTTGGCCAGGCGCGCGCGCACCAGGGCTTCGAGCATGCCGGTCAGTGCCAGCGACTTGCTGCGCAGGGCGTCCATGCCGGCCCGTTCGAACAGGTCCAGTGAAGCGCGCAGCGGCGCCAGGCCGAGGATCGGCGGATTGCTCAGCTGCCAGCCTTCGGCGCCGGTGGCGGGCGTGAACTGCGGGGACATCTGGAAGCGGGTGGCTTCGTCATGGCCCCACCAGCCGGCGAAGCGTGGCAGGGTGCTGTCACGGTGGTGACGCTCGTGCACGAACGCCCCGGCGACGGCCCCCGGGCCGCTGTTGAGGTACTTGTAATGGCACCACACGGCAAAGTCCGGCGCCACATCGTGCAGGCGCAGGGGCAGGTTGCCGACCGAATGCGCCAGGTCGAAGCCGATGCGCGCGCCCTGCAGGCGTGCGGCGCGGGTGATCGCATCGAGGTCGAAGGCCTGGCCGGTGCGGTACTGCACGCCTGGCCACAGCACCAGAGCCAGGCGAGGGCCATGCGTGGCGATCGCGCGTTCGATCGCGGTCATCGAGATCGTGCCGCTGGCTTCGTCCGGCTGCACCTCCACCAGGCAGTCGGCCGGGTCGAAGCCATGGAAACGGATCTGCGCTTCCACCGCGTGACGGTCCGTCGGGAAGGCGCCGGCTTCCATCAGGATCACCGGTCGTTCCCGGGTTGGCCGGTAGAAGCTGACCATCATCAGGTGCAGGTTCACGCTCAGCGTGTTCATCGCCACCACTTCGCTGGGCAGCGCACCGACCACCCGCGCCAGCTGCGTGCTGACCAGGCGGTGGTAGGACAGCCATTGGGTGGGGCCGGTGAAGTGGCCTTCCACTGCCAGTTCAGCCCATTGCTTCATCACTTCCTGCACCGCCGCCTGTGCGCCGCGCGGCTGCAGTCCCAGCGAGTTGCCCACGAAGTAGGTCTGCTCGCCGCCGCCGTGGCGCGGAATCAGGAATTCACTGCGCAGCGGCCGCAACGGATCCGCGGCGTCGAGAGCGATGGCATGGGTGCGGTTCAGCAGGTCGGACATGGTCGGGCAACAGGCTGCAACGGGGCTGCCAGTGTAGCGCCTGGGGCCTGCGTGATGCCGCGCAGTACGCTCGCCGGGCGGGGGGCGGGGCGGGCCCGCGGGGGGGCCGCGGCGGCCGGGCCCGGGCGGGGGCGGGGGGGGGGGGGGGGGGGCGGGCCTCCCCGCCCGCCCCCTCCGCCCCCCCGCGCCGCCGCCCCCCCCCCCCCCCCCCTCCCCGGCGTCACCCCCCCCCCGGCGCAGCCCACCCACCCGGCCACGGAC